>CAZAUU010000046.1:0-18421 GCA_964488405.1 uncultured Phocaeicola sp. | reverse complement strand
GCACCCGGTTGACCGTCGGTAGTGATTTGCACACCTGCCACCTTACCTTCGAGCATGGTAGAAATATTTGAGTTGGATGTTCTTTTCAGTTCATCGGCATTCACTACAGATACCGAACCTGTCAGGTCGGCCTTCTTCTGTGTACCGTAACCGATAACGACCGTTTCTTCCAACATCACGTTATCATCCTCCAATTTCACATTGATAATCCTTTGCCCGTTTACTTGGATTTTCTGGGTAACCATTCCAACGTATGAAAATACCAGCGTTGCGTCCGATGGTACATTCTCTATCACATAATTACCTTCAAGGTCGGTAATGGAACCCATTGTAGTCCCTTCCACCTGCACTGAAGCACCGATGATAGGGAAATCCGTGACATCGGTCACGGTACCTCTGACAGTCACCGTCTGTCCCGACATCCGGATTGCCATCATGAAGAACACAAGCACGAAACCTGCGCGCCACAATGGAATCTGATGAAGCAGATTTTTCACATGCCTGCTTCTGACATTTGTTGTTTTTTCCATGATAATGAAGATTTAGTTAATAAAATTATCCTTGTTCTGTTATATCTTACAAAACATGCAATAAAATTACAGAAAACATTAAAAACACAAGTGGACAAATGTATTCTTCAAGAGGATATTTGAACTTCATGCAAAACTCCTGCACACACGACAAGACGGGCATTTCTGTATTGGTCTGAAAAAGCGCAAATCTAACCTAAAACACACATTTTTATGTATAAAAATGTGTTCAAGGCATTATGTATTTCTTCGTACAATACAACTTATTTTTCCATCAGGCTGCTGGGCGTGACATTGAAGTGCTTCATGAAACAGCGTGTAAAATACTTGGGATCGTTGAATCCTACCTCATAGGCAATTTCGGAGATATTCATCGCATGGGTTACCTTATTTCTCAGCAACAATTCACGAGCAAGATTCAGACGGTAGTTACGCATGAACTGTCCTGCTGACTGTCCTGTCAGGCTCTGCATCTTTTTGTTGAGTAAACTCTTGCTGATGCCCATGGTACGGATGAAATCACTTACTCCAAAGTCGGGGTTCTTATAATTCTCTTTTACTACCCGCATTGCCCTTTCAATAAACTTCTTATCACCAGAACCATCTTCTATCTCCAGCACATCGGCATCCATTTCAACGGAAAATTTCTGCTGGAAACGCCTACGGTTTTCCAAGATACTCGAAATACGTGCCAACAACATGTTCTCATCAAAAGGTTTCAGCAGATAGGCATCCACACCCATTCGGTAACTCTCCAAACGTGCCTCATCAGAAGTGCGGGCGGTCAACATCAGGAAAGGTATGTGCGAAGTGGAAAAGTCGCTCTTCACGTTTCTCGACAATTCCACGCCATCCATGACAGGCATCATCAAATCACTGATGATAAAATCAATGTTGCGAATCTTCAGCACATCCAACGCTTCTCTACCGTCTGCCGCCTCAAACACATTGTAATACTCATTTAGTATAGAGCGGATGTAATCGCGCATGTCCTTGTTGTCTTCCACCACCAGCATAGAAAGCCTACTGCGGATGATTTTAGGACGCAATTTCTCTTCTTCCTGTTTGGCATCTTCTTTACCATTCTTGCGTATCACGGGAACCAATACCCGGAATGAAGCACCTCCTGCCCTGTTGTTTTTTGCGTAAATCCTGCCTTTGAGGCGGTTCACCAATTCGCGGCAAAGATACAATCCGATACCTGTACCACTCTGTCCACTCACTGATTCACGGTTTTGATTGTCTGACTGGTAAAAACGATCGAAAATCCGCTCAAGATCTGTCTCGGGTATCCCTTTTCCTGTGTCCCGTACACCGAAGTAAAGCATCTCCTCCGCACCGGAAGACAACACAGCGGCATAAACTGACACTGTACCTCTTTTGGAAGTAAATTTCAAGGCATTGCTAATGAGGTTGGTCAATATTTTATGTATGGTGTCTTCGGCAAATATCATGTAAGGATCCTGGAGACGGACATAATAATAAAAAGTAATTTCACGCATGCAGGCATAATCGGTAAAAAGAGGCATCAATTCTTCCAAAAAGCGATTCAGGTTGCCATAGTTGGTGACTACTTGCATACGTCCTTCCTCCACCTTGCGGAAATCCATCAGCTGGTTGACCAGCGACAGGAGGTACTTGGAGTTGCGGTCTACCAGACGCAACTGCTCGATTACCTGTGGGTTGTAACTTAATTTGAGGGCACGTTCAATTGGTCCGATGATAAGCGTAAGCGGTGTGCGGAACTCATGGGTAATGTTAGTGAAAAATGCCAATTTGTCGAAAGTAAGTTCTTCTACTTTGTGCGACATCTCCAAAATCTTGTCTTTCTGACGGGTGATTTCTTCATTCGACTTTTTCAACAGGGTATTCTGGTACGAAAGCTCTTTCGTCCGATCCGACAAGAGCCTCTTCTGTGTTTCCAACTCATGCGTGCGCTCCTCCACCATGCCTTGGAGCAGTTTCTGTCGGAAGGTGAGTGAACGTAACCTCCACCACAACACACCCAAAAAAGCAAATACAAGAAGGAAGTTGAACCACACCGTCTTGAAAAAATAAGGTTTCACTTCAATGGAAAGCTCTTTCGCCGGCGTAATAAAGTGTTTTCCGTCAGAGGCATAACGCAATTGGAAAGTATATTTCCCGAAACTCAAGTTGGTATAAGAAACGGAATGCTGGTCGGCAGAAAGGGAAATCCATTCGTCATCAAACCCTTGCAAACGATACGAATAGCAGGCCAATGCTGAAGGATTATAGTCCAACGAAGCAAAATTGATGACGAGCCGCTTGTCGCTTTCGTGAAAGGAAACTCTCCCATCGTTTATGGAAAGCTCCTTATCAACCCCTTGCAAACGAGTAAACGCCAAAGGGAAAAAACTGGCAGACTGTACACGCAACACCGGACGTATCTCTAAAAAACCAACGGTACTCCCGGCATAAAGTGTCCCATCGGCAGATCCGCCAATAGCGTTCCAATAGAATTGATTACCGGGCAATCCATCATGACGGGTGTAGTTCTGGAAATCTCCTTCCTTTGGCAGAAAACACGACAGACCGTTATTGGTCGTCAGCCAAATCCGCCCGTTGGGATCTTCCCAAATACCTCTCACGCTGTTGTTGATAAGTCCATCTGCCATCGTATAGGCTTTGAACATGCACGCACCACCCTTTTTTACCGCCTGGTAGAAACCGTTCCCGTTCGTACCTATCCACACACTACCATCTCTACCCGGACAGACGGAAGTGATACGCTCGATGATATTCTCATCCGGATTGTCCAATTTATGATTGTATAAAGTATAGTCGAGTTTCTTTTTGCCGTACGAATGCAGGTTGATGCAGTAAAGTCCTGCTGATGTACCCATCCATAACGTACCATCACCGGTAATACAACCACCCAAAGACCCGACAATGTCTTCTCTACGTTTTCCTTCAAAAGGGTCGGATATCTTGCCGGCACTGGCATCATACACTAAGATTTCCTTACTTGAGCCTATCCACAGCACGTTGTTCAATGTGTCATAAAGCAAAACACTGACAAATGCATTTTTCAGATCTGGCATTTCCGCCACAGACAGGTGATGGAACGTCTTGTCTGACAGGTTGGATCTACTAATCCACCCCAAGCCACCTCCCCACGTGCCAACGTAAAGGCGATCTTTGCCATCGGATGCCAACGCACTTACCGAGTTATGGCTCATACGGGAAGGTGGATCAGTGGTATAATGCTCAAAACTATTTTTGCCTTTCCGTCGCAAATTCAGTCCTTTCTCCACTGTACCGACCCACAACGTCCCATCCTCCTCTTCGAGTACGGCATTGACCAAATTACCTGAAAGGCAATCCTTATAGCGCGAGGAATAACGACTATGACGTATCTGCAGACGCGAATACATCATTTTGTTCAACCCTCCCATCTCGGTACCTATCCACACCATGTTTTCGTCTGCCAACAGGCAGTTGATAAAATTGTTATTAAGCCCGAACCCACCTTCTTCATGCTGGATACGGATAAAATTGTCCGTCAAAGCATTATACAAATTCAATCCTTTCAGGGTACCTATCAGCAGGGTATTATCGGGAGTAAGATTAATGTCGGTAACATAGTTTTGCGAAAGCGAATGCAGGTCACGTTCATCATATATGTATTCCTTCATGATGCGAGAATTGATGCCATAGCGGTAAAGCCCCACATTGGTACCTATCCATACATCGTTCTGCCAATGGAAAAGGCATAACATGACAATACGATCCGGAAACACGGAGGATTCCAACACAGGTATCGGCCTTTGAGGAGTGGAAGCCGTTTCTTTGACCATTGACAGGGTACCGAAATGATCAAACCAAATATATCCGTTCACTTCACAAAATCCCAAGCTGCGGTTGTACAAGTACAAGCCGCATATCCGGACAATCGTATCCACCTTTCCGTCGGGAGTAAAAGAGAGTTTATACAGGCCGTCATCTGCTCCCATCCACATGTTCCCTTCCGAAGAACAATAGACGAAGCTGGCAGAACGAATTGAAAACGCGGCAAACTTCTCCCCCAAGCTTTCCGGAGATACCAGACAGAGGCGTTTTACATCAAGGATATCGAGTCCTTGGCTACCCGCAGCCCAAATACGTCCGAAACGATCCTCGCAAAATTTTAACACAAAATTATTTTTCAACCTCGTCTTGCCTGAAAAGGCATTGAAGGTAAGAAATTCGTATCCGTCGTACCGTGTAATGCCATCTCCTCCGGTAGAAATCCACAAGAATCCCTCACTGTCTTTCATCAAATCCTCCACGTAGTTTTGGGGAAGCCCGTCTTCCATAGTCAGCGGTGCAAAGAGGTAACGACCGTTATCTGTCTGCATCATGGCTGCAGAATTTTCTGTGAGAAAGCAGGCAAAAAGGGCGAGTAAGAGTATGGTTTTCATATTTCCGGTCCGTTGATTGCTCCCAACAAATATAATCGATTTGGTTTACAGCGACAAACCCAATCGGCAGATAAAGAAACAAAGCTGGACAAAAGTCCACTAAAGAATGTAAAAAAATCCACCTGTCAACCGTAATGGACCAATCTGCAGGATGACACACGGTTTATACGAAAAACAAAAAAGACGGGAGACCTTTTCGGCGTAACCCGAAACGACCTCCCGTGCCTCTTATGAATGAAACGACTTTTGCTGATTTATTGGGGCTGCTTGCCAATGTATGCCAAAATACCTCCGTCTACATACAATACGTGTCCATTTACAAAATTGGAAGCCTCAGAAGCGAGGAATACAGCCGGTCCCATCAAATCTTCCGCAGTTCCCCAACGACCTGCCGGAGTCTTGGCTACGATAAAAGCATCGAACGGGTGGCGTGAACCGTCTGCCTGACGTTCGCGCAGTGGAGCTGTTTGCGGGGTAGCGATATAACCCGGTCCAATGCCATTGCACTGGATATTGAATTCACCATATTCGGATGCGATATTGCGTGTCAGCATCTTCAAGCCACCTTTTGCAGCCGCATACGCCGATACGGTTTCACGTCCAAGTTCACTCATCATAGAACAGATGTTGATAATCTTCCCATGGCCTTTTTTGATCATGCCCGGAATGACAGCTTTGGACACAATAAACGGAGCGTTCAAGTCTACATCCACTACCTGGCGAAACTGTTCAGCGGTCATCTCACACATCGGAATACGCTTGATGATACCTGCATTGTTTACCAGAATATCAATAACACCGACTTCTTTTTCTACCTGCGCAATGAATGCATTGACTGCTCCTTCGTTGGTAACATCACATACATAACCGTGTGCATTGATACCTTTTTCCTTATAAGCTGCCAGCCCTTTGTCAACCAATTCCTGCTTGATGTCATTGAAAACAATGGTTGCACCTGCCTGAGCAAAAGCAGTGGCGATAGCAAAACCTATACCGTAAGAAGCACCTGTAACAAGGGCAACCTTGCCCTCTAATGAAAAATTAACCATAAGCGTTTATTTTATATTTTACTAAAAGTTTTATATGAACCGCCTTTTGTCAGAACCGTTTGCGAACACAATCCTTTCAAAGACGTTTCAAATATACAAATTTTCTTTTTTTATTGTGCCAATATTTCACAAATCTTATCTTGAAAATTACGGGCTTTCCGTGCCTGCAACATATTTTGATTGATTATAACGAAAGCCAGCCGGTCACCATTACTTGCACAAACATATCCAGCAAGCGAACTGACCCCTTTCAGCGTACCGGTCTTGGCGCGTACGTTGCGAAAAGTTTTCCCATTCGTCATGCGGTAGCGGAGCGTCCCGTCCACACCGGCTATAGGAAGTGCTTCGTAAAAAGCCTGAAATATGTCCTGATGCGCATAGGCATATTTCAGGTAATCCAACAATAGTTCGGGAGAAACATAATTATACATCGAAATTCCGCTCCCGTCCACAATACTATATGCATCGGGCTTCCGCCCTATTGCCTGTTTCATGAAACGGGCCGCCACCTTCCGCGCGTCTTTGCTTCCAATGCGTTTCTTATTTGTTTTTCCAATGGCCAGATGATAAAACAAGGCTTCGGCAGAAAGGTTGTCACTTTTCTTCAATGCCTGTTTCAATACAGCTTCTATCGGACGTGAAAACGTATAAATAGGAATAGTTTCCTCATCGGAAGAAACTCCATAAGCAGTTTCTTCTACCTGTATCCCTTTTTCTGCCAACCGACAACGAAAGGTATGGAGAAAAAAATCCTGTGGGGAAAAAAGATTCAAAATCTGTGTACAGGCACGTGTGGCATTGCCCATAATACGGATTGTATTGCCATTGTGCATCCAATCGCGCGTGATTTTCAAATTCCCAGCATGAGGAATGCCGCTTACGGCACGATTCTCTACCGTATAATAATCTGAACGGGGCAGGATTTCCACCTCTGGACGACTTCCTTTTTGGGCAGGCCTGACCGACACACTCACGCATCCCCGGTTGAGCATCATCGGAGAAAGATAGGGCTGAAACGAATAGGGTGCGTCATCCCATGCCCAACCTGCACCCCAATAGACGGAATCCATAACAGATACATCGCCTACCAGTTTTCCATCGATGGTACGGATGCCCGCTTGGCGCACGGCTTCCACCAACTTATACAAGTCGTCTTCCATGAATTCGGGATCGAACCCGCCTACCACATAGAGATCGCCGCGAAGGATACTGTCTCCACCAATGTGTCCAGTATAGGCCAAACGAGTATCAAATGTATAGCCGATACCCAACTCTGCCAACGCCGTGACCGAAGTAATGATTTTTTCCACGGAAGCCGGGCGATAGAGCTTCTGATCCTGCCAACTATATACAGGTTCATTTTTTGTCAGGTTGAAAACCGCAATCCCAACTTCGGATGTATTCAGGAGTTCGGACGAACGGACAAGCGAATCCAACTGTTTTGCCCATGTCTGTGCATAGCCTTGAAAAGCGGCCAACAACCAGATACAAACCCAACCGACACGCCTCATGTCACAAGTCCCTGAAGAGTTCACCTACCGTCGGATGCGGGAACACGTACCGATGAAAATCAGACAAACAGCATCCGTCTGCTATCATCCTTCCTCCCCATGCAATAAGTTCGGAAGCCGGATTACCTAACAGATGCACCCCCAACACCCGTTCATTTTCATCCACCAATACTTTAAAGATGCCATTCACTCCCTCGTTTTCAGCCACGAACCGACCGGAATACGTCATCGGAAACTTTACCACATGATAGGCCAAGCCCTGTTTTTGCAACACTTCTTCCGTGGCGCCTACCGAAGCTACTTCTGGATTGGTGTACACCACACTGGGTATGTCATCGTAACGCATCCCGTCCGTCCTCCCCAATATATCGTTCACGGCTACTTCCGCCTCGCGTACCGCCGTATGTGCCAAGAGGGAAATTCCGTTCAAATCACCGCATACATATACGTCAGGTACCGATGTACGCATCTTTCGATCCACCCATATACAACGTCGGTCCGTATAAGCAAGATTCAAATTCTCCAACCCAAATCCTTCCGTAACCGGTCTGCGTCCTACACTGAGCAGCAACCGCTCCGCAGTGACACTACCTTCTTCTTCACCTTTCCTATAAGTAACACGAATATCCGTCCCATACTTATCCACACGAACCACCCGTGTCCCTAATTTGAAATCAACTCCCTTTCTAGCATAGTCGGCACGCAGGGTGGCAGCTATTTCTCCATCAATACCGCCCAAAATTTCGTCCATCATTTCGATGACAGTTACTTTCACTCCTATGTGAGAAAAGAATGAAGCAAATTCCATACCGATTACCCCTCCTCCCACTACGACTAAGGAACGTGGCAGTTCTTTGTTATCGAGCGCTTCACGATGTGTCCAATAATCTACCTCATCTATACCTGGAATAGAAGGTACATACGTGCAGCTACCTGTACATACGATCAAATGACCACATGTATACAGATCTGTTCCACAACGTACCGTATGTGCATCAATAATGCAGGCTTTCCCACTGACCAACGTCACATGTTGTTCTGCTAACCTTGCCTTAATACCCAATACTAACTTGCGAACCACTTTCGATTTGCGGGCAATCACTTTAGACAAATCAAAAGTTTCCCCAGACACCTGCACACCGTATTTCAATGCATTGAGCACCTGATAATAAAGTTTGGAAGAGTAAAGCAATGTTTTCGTTGGGATACACCCCTCATTCAAGCATACCCCTCCTACACTCTTTTCCTCAAACAAAACTACACTCAACCCTGCCTTCCCGGCTATTTCTGCAGCTGTGTATCCAGCAGGACCTCCACCTATAATCGCTACTTGGTATTCCATCCTTCTTTTAAATTAAACCTATTATTTTATTCTTCTATGTATTTCATCATCGTATTCGCGTTCCGCATGTAAGCGATGAATGATTTCTTGTCATCAGGATCAATGGCAACACATCCTTTCGTATGGCGTAACACGATTTGCCGACCTTTTCTTGCCTTCGGACGATAAATCAATTCGGATATGCCGTGCCAACGGCTTACGCCTGTAAATCCACGTCGCAACCACACATCCCCATTCTCTCTCACGACAATCCTCGACATCCAATAATCCATCCACAGAACCAATGGGACAAACAGTCCAAAAAATATCCAATAATTTCCCTTATATAAAGCAATCCCCACGATTACCAATCCCATAACTACGAGAATGGAAATTCGCCGGTACGACTTTGTCCTGACCTTAAAACTTTTTTTCATAATCTATATATGTTTGACACATTCTTCTTTTTTCTTTTCTATCCAACGGATAAATTCTTTTTCATTCCGTGGAGAAACATGTATTTTCTTACACCGGTCACCCGAACGATATACAATCTCCACTCTTTCTACGGACAAAGCCGGAGCAAGTGAAAAAGATTTTATCCTACATAAAGCTTCAATAGATGATAAAGGCAATACGAGACCAGGTACGAAACGACCGCTCTCTATCAGCAAAGATCCCTTTGAGGTCACAACATAACGTATACGAATCAATATTTCTATCTCAAAAATCATCACTATCGCCATCACGATTGAAAACACAACCTGATGAAACCAAAAAAAATCAAACAGCAAAAATGCCGTCATCCCCATCAACAACCAGTACCACCAGCCTACCCTTGAATGAAAAGTCCTGTCCATCACCTCTTTTTTATAATTCCGGGTGAAGATAACAAATAATTCTATGAAAATATGCATCAAGAAAGTTCTTTTGAAAAAAAACAATGATGCTTTACGAGCAATACCGCTTTTTTCGTAGTTTTGCACAATATAAATTTTATTTTATGATAAGAAAATTTGATTTTCTCGTTATCGGTTCAGGAATTGCCGGAATGAGCTTTGCGCTAAAAGTAGCGCACAAGGGATCGGTTGCCCTGATATGCAAAGCCGGAATGGAAGAAGCTAATACTTTTTACGCACAAGGCGGTATTGCTTCGGTCACAAACCTAAAAGTGGATAATTTTGAAAAACACATTCATGATACAATGGTTGCAGGCGATTGGATAAGCGACCTGAAAGCCGTTGAAAAAGTAGTACGCAATGCTCCGAACCAGATAGAAGAACTTATTAAATGGGGAGTAAACTTCGACAAAAACAAAAACGGTGAATTCGACCTACACAAAGAAGGAGGTCATTCCGAATTCCGTATCCTCCACCACAAAGACAATACAGGTGCTGAAATACAAACCAGCCTGATAAAAGAAGTGAAACGACATCCTAACATCACTATATTTACCAATTTTTATGCCGTTGAAATCATCACCCAACATCATTTGGGTATTATTGTTACCCGCCATACCCCAGGAATAAAATGTTATGGTGCGTATGTACTGAACGAGGAAACCGGTGAAGTGGATACATTCCTTTCGAAAGTGACCATCATGGCAACCGGAGGATGCGAAGCTGTATATCGCCATACTACCAACCCACTGGTTGCTACAGGAGACGGAATTGCCATGGTATACCGTGCCAAAGGAACAGTGAAAGATATGGAGTTTATCCAATTTCATCCCACCGCATTGTATCATCCGGGAGATCGCCCCAGTTTTTTGATAACAGAAGCCATGCGTGGATATGGAGCTGTATTACGAAATATAGCAGGTGAAGAATTCATGCAAAAATACGATCCGCGGCTTTCCTTGGCACCAAGAGACATTGTGGCGCGTGCTATCGATAATGAAATGAAGCAACGAGGTGAGGATCATGTATATCTTGACGTGACGCATAAAAATGCGGAAGAAACCAAAAAACATTTTCCAAACATCTATAAAAAATGTTTGGATTTGGGCATAGATATTACCAAAGACTATATTCCGGTAGCTCCTGCAGCACATTACTTGTGCGGGGGTATCAAAGTGGATTTAGACGGGCAATCCAGCATCAAACGACTATATGCCCTTGGAGAATGTTCCTGTACCGGATTGCATGGCGGTAACCGCTTGGCATCCAATTCGCTCATCGAAGCCATTGTCTATGCTGACTCTGCTGCCAAACATGCATTAAGCGTCCTTGACCGTTACGATTTCAATGAAGACATTCCCGAATGGAATGCGGAAGGCACCATGAATAATGAGGAACGCATCCTGATTACACAAAGCATGAAAGAAGTAAACCAAATTATGGAATCTTATGTGGGCATTGTCCGAAGCAATCTAAGATTGGTACGTGCCTGGAATCGACTGGATATCCTATACGAAGAAACCGAACGTTTGTTCAAACGTGTAAAGGCTTCACGCGAAATTTGCGAACTTCGCAACATGATTAACGTGGGTTATCTGATTACACGACAGGCAATGGAACGTAAAGAAAGCCGTGGATTGCATTATACTATTGATTATCCACATCCAAATAAGTAAGTACCAAAATCAGAGCTGACTTGTAGTCCATAGGCTCTGAATATCTCTTTCTACATCCGCATGGTGGGAGGGTTGATACGTGTCAATCAACATTTGACAGCTTGATTCTCACTGATATACCAATCACCTGCGGATATGTTTTTTCAATGACGTAATCACTTTGATAACCAGAATACTATCGCATGAAAGATGATTGAACATTGATTGACTTCCTCTCCTTGATTTCTGTGCAAGAACTTCAATATCTTTGTCGTATTGTTAAAATCTATCTTCTATCTGATTTTTAATATTTTCTGTGTCTGCAACGACAACCTCCAATCAGGATGCGTCAAACAATATGCAACTGTCTTGCTTATTATCTCCCGATTAGCAACTGCATCTCCTGTATCACATGGTTGCAGGCAGCGGTATTTCACATCAGGCACACAAAAAGGTTCATATAAACTCATATCATTATTACCATCATAAACAACCTTTATCTCATCAATTCGCCCAATCACAACATCGGCATTCTGGCAGAACTCGAATTTAGGCGAGCAAGTAATCCAATCGATTAGTTTCAAGCAATGTCCATCTCTGAAGTCTCTCGTTCCGTTTGTTTCAATCTGTACTACCTTTCCCGCTTCATGTAATCTTTCGAGCAATGAAACGGAAAGCTGCAATGTCGGTTCTCCACCAGTAACAACAATATGCTTCACGCTTCCATATTTTTCGATTTCCTGCATTATTTCATTTTCGGAGAGATCATCATAATGCCCATGTAGCGTATCGCAAAATGTGCAACGTAAATTACATCCTGACAGGCGTAAGAACACGGAAGGAGTACCTGTATAGTAGCCTTCTCCCTGTATTGAGTAAAAAATCTCATTTACCCTCATATTTCTTCTCCCTCATCCTCGTCCTTCTTATAGATTGCTACATTGCCACTGCTTTCCTGCACCTTGGTCTTATAACATTCAGGAATTTGGTCGGTAATCCATTTGGCGATATTCTCTGCGGTCGGGTTGAAAGGCAACAATTCATTCAGACAACCATGGTCGAGATAACCGTGTATCTTGTCTTTGATATGCTTAAAATCGCATACCATGCCGTCTTTGTTCAGCTCTGCTGCCTTGCAATATACCGTAACAATCCAATTATGCCCATGCCAATTCTCACATTTGCTTTTATAAGAGAGTTTCAGGCGATGAGAACATGAAATCTCCATAGTTTTGGAAATGTAATACATATCTGCTTGATTTGACAGTTAATCCTCATATTCGGTAAAATCATCAATTCCTGCATCATGAAGAGCTTCTTTACGCTCTACACAAGTTCCACACTTTCCACAGTGTTTTTCACCACCCTTGTAGCAAGAGTAAGTCTTGGAATAATCAATGCCGAATACCTTACCTATTTTCGCAATATCGGTTTTGGTTATACCGGTATAAGGAGCATCAATCATCACATGGATATAGGTGCCACACTCCATTGCAGCATTCATGTGATCTATAAAGTTGGATCTGCAATCGGGATAAATGGCATGGTCTCCAAAATGGTTTGCTATGAGAACCTTTTTCAACCCATAGCTTTCCGCAAGTCCGCAAGCGATTGACAACATAATGCCATTGCGAAACGGCACGACGGTAGATTTCATATTCTCTGCTGTATAATGCCCATCCGGGATAGCGTCTGCCCCCTCCAACAGTGAAGATTTAAAATACCGGTGAATAAAATTAAGTGGTATGATGATATGATTAATACCAAGTTTTTTGCAATGATAAGCGGCACATTCCTGTTCACGCTTATTATGGTTGCTTCCATAGTCGAAAGTTACGGCAAGTGCAATGCTCTTTTCCTTTTCATAGAGTAACGTAACGCTATCCATTCCACCCGATAAGATGATAAGTGAATTCTTTTCCATACTTTGATATTTTAAATTGACAAAAGCCTGTTGAAAATTTATTTTCTATGAAAATGATTATTTTTAAACTACCATAAAAATACTATTCCACCGGACTTAGAAAGATATTGCTGAATAAAACAGGCTCATACATAGCAGTGATAATCTGGTAATTTTAGTACCGGACCAAATATTTGACTCATGAAGAATTTCTCAAATCCTTACGTGAATTCAATATGATTCTTAATTTTATAAAGCCAATTGGTTGTTCAATGTGTACCTGTAATGTCTTTGGTTTGAATTACGGACGCAGAAAATTAAATAAACTACAATCCTAACTCGGCTGAAATCTCCAGCATTTTCTTTATAGGAAGGACAGCCCTTTCGACTATTTCCGGTTTGACATGTACCTCTGGCCATTCGTATTTCAGTGTATTGTAAAGCTTGGTAAGTGTGTTAAGACGCATGAAATTGCATTCATTACAAGCGCATGTACTATCTTCGGGAGGAGCCGGAATAAAATTCTTTTCCGGACATCTCTTACGCATTTCATAAAGAATGCCACTTTCGGTAGCTACAATAAAATCTTTCCGACCGCTTTCCATGGCATATTTCAATAAACCTGCGGTGGAAGCTACTTTATCTGCCAGTTTCACCACAGCTCCCTTGCATTCAGGATGCACCAATACTGCAGATTTGGGATATTGCTTTTTCAACTTCAATATTTTTTCTACAGAAAACTTTTCATGGACGTGGCAAGCTCCATCCCACAATAACATGTGTCTTCCCGTTATGGAATTGATGTAATTTCCCAAGTTCTTGTCCGGACCGAAGATGATCTTTTCATCTGGTGGAAAGCTTTCAACAATTTGCTTGGCATTGGTAGAAGTTACCACTACGTCGGTACATGCCTTAACCGCTGCACTGGTATTCACATACGAAATGACTGTATAATCCTGATGTTTTTTTACAAATTCGGCAAACTTATCTGCAGGACAACTGTCAGCTAACGAACAATCTGCGTTAAGGTCAGGTATCAGCACTTTCTTGTCAGGACACAGGATTTTCGCCGTTTCCCCCATAAAGTGTACACCACACATCACAATGATTTCTGCATCAGTCTTTGCAGCCCATTGCGCTAAGGCCAAACTGTCACCTACAAAATCAGCTATTTCTTGTATTTCATCTGCTTGATAAAAATGTCCCAAAATCACTGCATGTTTCTTTTTGCGCAGGAGGTTGATTTCCGCCTTTAAATCTATTCCTTCATTGACAGCTTCGTCAACATATCCTTTTTTTAACCAGTCCTCTTTCTTCATATATCTAATTTATTTTTTTTCTTTTTTTGAAAGAATTATATGGTAGTTATAATAGTCTGTTGATAGTGTTTGTAAAAAGGCGTGAAAAATATTGCTTTTTAAGTTATTTGTTTACGGCTTCATATTATGAGTTACTTATAAACATGCTTACTCTGTGATTTTATTTTATTTACCTTTTTCATTCACTTTATGTTGATATGTCGCAAAGTTAAAAAACTTTCTACTTATACGTTCTTTATTTTATGATAAAAATATGTTTAAACCTATGAATTAAATATCCTATTCTTTTTTTGGATAGTTGAATTCGGTAGGTGCATAACGTTTTTTCTTAATGAATCAAGAAATACTTTTTCTTTTTTATACGCAGCTTTTTAACCACCTTTTCAACCGTTTTTTATGGGGTTATGAATATACTTTTTATTTTTGTGACGGAAAATACGGTAATATGGTAGGGCTGAGAAAACTGAAAGTAACGGAAATGAATCGTCTGACGATAGAGGAATTTAAAAGGGCAGACAAGTTGCCGTTGGCAGTAGTAATGGATGATGTGCGTAGCATGCACAATATCGGATCCGTGTTCCGCACATCGGATGCTTTTCGGGTAGACTGTGTATATTTGTGTGGCATTACTGCCATACCTCCCCATCCGGAAATGCACAAGACAGCTTTGGGAGCGGAATATACGGTGGAATGGAAATATTTCAAGCAAGCTTGTGAAGCAGTAGACGAGCTTCATGCCTTGGGATATACTGTTTTAGGTATTGAACAGTGTGAAGGCAGTCTGATGTTAAACAAATTGGAACTTGATATAGAGAAGAAATATGCTGTTGTATTGGGAAATGAGGTGAAAGGGGTAAATCAGGAAGTTTTGGATATGTGCGATGGATGTATTGAAATTCCCCAATTCGGTACCAAACATTCATTGAATGTATCTGTGACAGCAGGGATTATTTTATGGGAATTTGCCAATCGGTTGTTCAACAAGATTTGAACAACTTTACAATTGCCCATTCTCTACCAATATGATGATTCGTTCGGTAAGTTGATCCTCGTCTTCTGGATGGTATTCTTTTTTTAGGCTGGCACCAAACAGGGCTGCAAAGGTCTGGTAGAATCCTGCTTTCAAAGGTCCCATGAATGCTTTGACCAATTGGTATGAAGACTGGTTGCATTCCCTGTTTATCAACTTGATCAACAATTTTCCTTGTGCAAAAGTCAGTTTCTTCATACGCGGTGTATATTGTTCTTTCAATCCTTTTTCTACTAACTTGATGTGATAGTTGCGTGCTTCTTCGTTCGGCAGGGTCATAAGATATTCATATGTTTCAATAACAGCCCGGTTTACCTCTTTGGCTATGGGTAATGTTTTTTTCACATCTCTCACCAATTTATTGTAGTGTTTTTCTTGGCGTTTGTTTTTAAATTTTAGTTTCGGGTACACATATACAGGTTTGAGCGTTATATGGGGTATAGTATCTCCTTTATAGATGCAGGTGGGTAACATATAACCTACAGCTGTGTGAGGAACTGTCTGTGCTTTCGTCTTTATAGATAAAGTCAGAAACACAGTCAAAAGTATGTATACACATCTTTTTTTCATATTCGCAAAAATAGGAAATTAATTGCATCGTTACTGGGATTATACAAAAAATTAACGTATTGTTGAATGTTGAAAACTTGTGAATAACATGTTGAAACGACTTTTTATGTATTGGTGTATAATAGGTTGCTTACCGACCGTTCTTTCAGCACAATCGGATTGGATAGAGTGGAGCGAAGATATTTCTGCTGCAGAAGAACTGTCTGGTTGGGAAGAGAAATACGAAGAACTGAGTGAGCTTGCTGGACATCCATTCAACATCAATACTGTCACGAAAGAGGAGTTGGAACAGTTACCTTTCCTTTCTGATCAAATGATTGAAAACATCCTATATTATGTTTATAAATACGGACCTATGCATACTAAGAATGAACTATTAGGTGTGGAAGGAATGGACTGGCAAACAAGGAAATTTCTACAAGACTTTATTTACATTGGTCCGCCGGATAAAGATGATAATACATGGAACTGGAAGCATATATTAAAATATGGCAAACAAGAATTATGTACACGTGTGGATATTCCTTTCAACATCAAAGCTGGATATGCTAATTATGATGAAGAAACACTTCAGAAGAGTCCGAACAAACGTTATTACGGTGACCCATTTTATCATAATATGCGTTACCGTTTTCAGTATCATAATCAGATTTATGCGGGACTTACTGCTGAGAAAGATGCTGGAGAACCTTTTTTCAGCCAGTATAACCGGAAAGGGTATGATTCATACACAGGTTATCTCTTTCTTTCCGGTATTGGAAAACTCAAATCAATGGCAATAGGGAATTACAAGGCAGATTTTGGATATGGGTTGGTAGTCAACATTGGAAGTTTTACTATGGGAAAAGGTATGTCAGGTAAGAACCGTTTCGGCAAGGGGTTTTCCAAATATACATCAGTAGGAGAAGGAGAATATTTGCAAGGGATTGCTGCTACATATCAGTTGGCAAAACGCTGGGAACTTTCAGGATTTTATTCGTATAGGAAACAGGATGCGCGTGTGGAAAATGAGTTTATAAGATCGTTAAAAACTGATGGTTATCACCGACTGAAAAAAGATATGGAAAAATGGCATACGGTAAGTAATCATTTGGTTGGAAGTAATTTAACCTATAACGGTAAGTTTGTTGAATTTGGATTAACAACTGTGTATAATCATTTTAACAAGTTGTTAAATCCAGATGAACGTGCGTATAATCTGTATTATCCCCGTGGACAATATTTTTACAATGTCGGTATGTATTACAAATTTTTTTTCCATCGTTTGTCTGTTTCAGGTGAGACAGCTTTCGATAAGACTGGCAAGGTGGCTACACTTCATGTGTTTAGTTATCAACCGAATGTTAATACAAATATCTTATTTATTCACCGTTTTTATGATAAGCGCTATCAGAGTCTTTATGGAAATACTTTTGGTGAAAATTCAAAGCTTCAAAATGAAACAGGTCTTTATTTAAGATTGGAAACCAGTTTTTTTAATCATTTTAAATTGCTATGTTATGGGGATTTCTATCATTTTTTCTATCGTAGGTATCAGGTAGATAAAGACCATACATTTGGTTTTGACGGTTTATGCCAGTTAGGTTATTCACCTGTTCGTCCACTGACAATGTTAATAAAATACACTTATAAGAATAGAGCAAAAAACTATACTTCGTCCGAAGGGGAAAAATTTATTTTACCTTATATAAGGCAACGTTTACATTATCAATGCACTTATATTCCAGATGAATGTTTTTCTTTAAAGGTTGCTATGGAAGCTGTGCGCATCTCGTATCGGAAATGGGAAAAATCGGATGGAGGATATGTGAGTGCTACGGTAAAAGGGCAATTGCCTCGTATTCCACTTCAAGCTTCTATAAGCGGGAGTTTCTTTGGCACTCAAAATTATGATTCGAAAGTATATATGTATGAACCGGGGTTACTTTATGCTTTTTCGATGAATTCCTTTTACGGGCGTGGAACTCGTTTGGCCGTCAATTTGAAATATACATTCCGTAAGCGGATGATGGTACAAGCAAAGTGGGGATGGACACACTATAATGATCGGGATTATATTGGTACGGGCACAGAAGCCATTCAGGGAAGTGATAAAGCAGACTTGCAAATACAAGTCAGAGTAAAATGGTAAATATATGTTTTCAGTGTTATTATACACAATAATGAGTATGATATAAATTGAAGGGTTATTATATTTTGTTTGTTATTTTGTT
>CAZAUU010000045.1:0-18868 GCA_964488405.1 uncultured Phocaeicola sp. | reverse complement strand
ATCTGCTATTTTCGAGAATCGTTAATTTGTTTCAAACAAGGAAAAAATAGTAATGCAACATAAAGGCAACAAACATGTATGTTACGAATATTGACGTCCTTGTTACATTTGGGTTGTTGCACGTCTGTAATTGCAGGTTCATGTAAGACGGCACGTCCCGCTGTAATGGAGTATTTTGATAGAATGATTTTTTAACCGCAGTATAATATAAGATGTAACCTATATGAAGAATCTTGTAACATGAACGATGTATCATATTCCAATTATTCTTTTATTTTTGTGTATTCCGAAATTGTTTTATTAAATTACATAAGCGATGAAAAACCAGTTGAATTTAATTGCATTAGGCATGTTGAGCCTGTTTACATTTTCGTGTAAGGGGAGCCAAAAAGTTGTTACTCCCGGAATACCGGTATTCAGCGATTTTACTTATACCGGATATGACCCTGTTTATGACAGGAATCCTCTTGAGGAAAACGAATTTTACACCCCCATCCTGCAGGGGTGTTACCCTGATCCCAGTATATGCAGGAAAGGGAATGATTATTATCTCGTATGTTCTTCGTTCGCTATCAATCCGGGGGTTCCTATTTTTCATTCAACGGACTTGGTGAATTGGACGCAAATCGGGCACGTATTGGATCGTCCTTCGCAACTGAAAGTGGAAGATACCGGAATCAGTGCCGGAGTATATGCGCCTACCATCCGCTATAACTCCCACAATGACACCTTCTATATGATAACCACTCAGTTTGCCGGTGGCTTTGGCAATATCGTGGTAAAGACCCAGGACCCCATGCAGGGATGGAGCGACCCTATAAAACTGGACTTTGAAGGCATTGACCCGTCCATCTTCTTCGATGATGACGGAAAGGCTTATGTGGTGCATAACGATGCACCGGAAAAGGCACTGTATGAAGGCCATAGGGTGATAAAGATATGGGAATATGATATGGAAAAAGATCAGGTCGTTTCCGGAACCGACAAGGTGGTTGTAAACGGAGGGGTGGATTTGTCGCAAAAACCGATATGGATTGAGGCTCCGCATCTTTATAAGAAAAACAACAAATATTATCTGATGTGTGCTGAAGGTGGAACCGGGGGATGGCATAGCGAGGTTATCTTTATTAGCGACAGTCCCAAGGGACCTTATGTACCTGCACCCAAGAATCCTATCTTGTCGCAACGGCATTTGCCTGCCGGTCGTCCTGACAAAGTGGATTGGGCAGGTCACGCAGACTTGGTAGAAGGTCCGGACGGGAAATATTACGGTGTATTTCTTGCCGTGCGTCCGAACGAGCAGGGACGTGTAAACACAGGGCGTGAAACTTTTATCCTTCCGGTAGACTGGACAGGAACTTTCCCTGTATTCGAAGGTGGATTGGATCCGTTGAAACCCAAGCTTAACATGCCGGAAGGAGTCAGAAACCAAACCGGGCAGAACGGATTCTTCCCTAACGGCAACTTTACATTCAGCGACAATTTTTCTGCCTCGCGGTTGGATTACCGTTGGGTAGGAGTGAGAGGGGCACGGGAGAATTTCATTTCCACATCCGCCAACGGCCTTACTGTCACGCCGTATGAAACAAATATCAAGGCGGCTCAGCCCACCTCCACGCTGTTCTATCGTCAACAGCATTTACATTTTACGGCCACAACCACATTAAATTATGTTCCGCGTTCGGAAAAAGACCTGGCAGGTATGGTTTGTTACCAAAGCGAGCGCTTTAATTATGTATTTGGTGTAACTAAAAAAGGAGAAGAGACCTGTCTGGTATTGCAACGCACGGAAAAGGGCCATTCCGATATTCTGTCCAGTACGGTAATAGACGCAACAAACCCGATAATCTTGCAGGTAAAAGCACAAGGAGATGAATATTCTTTCTGTTATTCCACTACCGGAAAAGAATTCTTTCCGGTAGGCGGGACGGTATCGGGTGACATCCTTTCGACAAATGTGGCAGGTGGATTTACGGGAGCCATGATCGGGCTTTATGCTACCGTTTCCAATGATGCCATAGTTCAGTAATATCATAAGAATAAAAAATAACTGCTGTAAACCTTTATTGGTCTACAGCAGTTATTTTTTGTAGGATGAATATGGCTTATGAGTGTTTACATCCTGTAACCGCTCATTTTTTTATTCGGTTGTCCGACTGCTACCCACCGATTCCGTATCGATTATTTCTCCTGCCAATCCGTTTGCAAATCCGGCATAAGTAGGTTTACGTGCATAATCTGTAGTCCATAAACCAATCGGTTCGCCTGCACGCCATCCGGAATCTGTCGAACTGTCCGTTACACACCATTGGGTTATACCATACCGTTGGGCTGCCGGAATCAATTCGAAATACTTCTCTATGATAAATGTGTAGTAATCCGACATCAGCTTTTTCTGTTCCAAAGTCGTGCTTTCCGTATAGATGGTTTCACCGTTTTCATCCGCGATGCCCATATCAAGTTCGGATATTTTGATGAGTTTGCCTGAATTTGCCAGCAATTGGAACATACGTTCCACACATTCTTCATTCCGTTCTTGCGTTTCAGGGTCTAATGAATATGTAACATGCATCTGCGTACCGATACCGTCGATTTTTGTTACACCGTCAGATTCCCATTGGTTAATCCAATTGATTAAAGCTTCACACTTGGCATTGTTGTTGTAGCTTGCTTCCAGATTATAGTCGTTAATGAAAAGTATCAGATCATCACCGCCATATTCACGGGCAAATTGCACTACCTTGCGTACATAGTTCTCTCCTAAATAATCTTGCCAATAGAAGTTATCGGAATCTCCTACCGTCCATGAATATTTCAGACTCGGCGACCAGGTATCATCCATTGGTTCGTTTACTGCATCCCATGCTTTGACCAGTGTTTCACCCGCATCGTCTCCTTCAGCAGCATTTGGGTTCTCTTTGCAGGCATTCATCATACCTGCAATCCAGGTCTCTAAAGCGTTGGTAATAATCTCTTCCTTTTCCTCATCCGTCTTTTCTATGGTTTCTCCTCCCGAACTTGTTGTCACCTGTTTTTTGAAGGAAAGGTTGTCAAAGTAGTAAGTCGTAGCCGTTGATCCTAAATTAAAAGCTACTGCTCCCAAGCCTTCCCATCCGCTAGTTGATGTTATGGTGATTGTTGATGTAACGGTTTGCCATTCTGTAGTGGCATTGATATCGCCAAACATTTGCCAATAAAGATAATTACCCGGAGAAGATTGTGCCTGGGTGGTTATCGTGGCAGCAACGTCTGCACGCACATCGATGCTAAATTCATATACATCACCAATTTCTGCAACGGGCGAAAAGTTGAATATGAATTGTGCATTGTAATCATTTTCTTGTACTGCAGGATTGGTTACGGCATACGCTCTCCCCGTTCCGTCGGAACCGGGTTCGGTATATGCTGCTGTGGCCTGGCCATTTGCTGCATAATTCGTTTCATCAGTCCCTTCAAAATCTCCGTTGGCTATCAGTTCCTCCCATGAAGTAGTGCTTTCTGCACTTTCTGCATAACCCTCGCCATCGGCGGAGATTGATTCATACGTCGTGCTCCAGCTTGTCCATCCTGAGATTGTCCCATCTTCAAAATCACCGTTCAGAATCAGGCTACTGCTCGAACCGGAAGCTGTAAGTGTAATGTCGTCAATATAAATGCTACCGGCAAAAGTACCAAAATTAAATGCAATTTTGTCTACTGATGAACCGGAAGGAGTCAATGTCATATTAATCTCACTCCATTCTGTACTGACGGAGAATCCACCGGGATATTCCTGGTCCCCGCCATCCGAACATTGCAGATAAATTTGAGGAGAATAGTCCTCCGAAGCCCTTCCCATAAAACTTAAAGTATAAGTCTGTCCACTTTGTAACGGGGAATCGAGTTGATACCATACCTGTGCATCCCAGATATTGGTCGAAACCGTGGGATTGGTCAGCACTAAGCAATACCCTCCATACCCGGCCTCCCCTGAAATGACAGTCGGTGCAATCAGACTCTCCAGGTAAGTTTTATTCTGCTGGGAATGCCAGCAGAGCGTATGGCCGTAAATAGTCATACCGGCTTCCTCTGCAGCCTGGATGAAACTGGTTACGGTAGAAAAATCCATTGTGCCGTCGTCAGCTACTATCGAGGAATATTTCATTTCATTTCCTGCTGTCATTTCATCGAAATTGGAACATGCCAATCCATACACCAAACCGCCTTCCAGGTATTCGCTGACCAGAATGCCCATTCCTAACTTAAAGCTTGGATTGGCACTGCGGTCTACATAGTTTTTCAATACATCATAATTATTCAGATAAGCCAATTGTGCCATATCTTCAGGCATGGTTACTCCTTCATACGGCAAAATGCTTTCATCGGTGCATGCAACCAAGGTATTCAAGGTGAATATTCCTAATAATAATTTATGGTGTTTCATAGTTATTCGTATTAGATGTTAATTCTCAACATAGACAGTCGAAAATGTTTCATAAACTACCCCACGTGTCTGTACCACCAGCGTATCTATCGTTTGATACTGTTTTACTCCGAAATCTACATTGTATTCCAGGTAAAGTGCATTCCGGTCTTTGTTCCCCCAGCTGTTCTTCTCTCCGTCCTCTACAAAACGACCGGTTCCGCTTGCAGTATAATCGTCCGTACCCGAAGTAATGGTACATTCATCCTCATCGTTGAAACTTAAAATCAAGTCACAGGTCAGCGTGGTGGTTCCCACCGTAGTGGAAACCTGATATACGGCAGTATTCAGGTCGCGGGTCGTGATACTGCAAATCTCATCATCCTCTACATACTCGTTGTGACGCACGTTTTGGGTGGTTGTACCCCCTTCCGTTATCACATCCACTCCGTGTCGAAGGTATGATGCATGCCACTTGTTGATGTACTTCACACAATACAGCACATAGTTCTTCGGGGCCGTATCCCAACTTTCCGTATCGGTCCATGCCGCATTTTCTTTGCTTGAAACGCCTACCAGGATAGAATCCGCATTCACAACATTTATCATGCGGATGGGAATCACGTAGGTATTGCTCAGCGAAGCCTCATCATTGAAGAAAGCATCCGTAAACTGCACTTCCACACCCCCCATCAGGTTATTCATCTCGTTCAGTGTAATCTGTTCTGAGGCCAGCGAATAATAGTTGGATGGCATAGGCTGTACCGGAGTTACTCCATCATCAAAATAAAGATTCTCACACAAGTCCTCGTCTACAATAATATCTATTACCGTAGACCCGCTGCCTCCGTAAGCTCCACCCATCGTAGCATATATTTTGCATTTATGCTCGTTGTCGAGGGATGTATCATACGTATCTTCTCCCATTACCAGTGTACGCACAGGTGTTTGATGGGCGAAATAAACAGTCGTATAATCATAATCAGGGAATGTGGCATCCCCGTTCTTACACGATGTTATTCCTGCGATAGCCATCCAGGCTATAGCCGTTATAGGTACTATGTTTGTTCTTCTCATATCTTAAATTTTTATCATGGGTTATTTCAAAATAATTACCAGCCTCTATTCTGTATGAAACCAAAGTTCAGTACCTGGTCGTAAGGTATCGGTCCGTAAGTCATATAAGACTGGTAGCTTCTTGCTTCTACATTCTCGATGGTTGTATACTGCAAAGTGCTTGAACCACTGGCCTGTGTAATGTTCATTCCTCTTGCCGCCTCCGTTAAGTCAAGATCCCAACGGCGCAGGTCATAGAAACGGAAATTCTCAAAACACAATTCCAGACGTCGTTCATTATGAATCAATTCGCGCATTTGGTCCTGGCTGCTGCGGATGCTCTCCAAATAAGCATCCCCATTGTCTGTGCCTACGCCGGCCCGTTGACGGATGGCTTTGATGACATCGTAGGCGCTGTATCCGTGCGAACCTGTGCCTTGCGGACCCCATGCCTCGTTGGCGGCTTCAGCATACGCCAGGAAAATTTCCGTATAACGTATGCGGGCAGTATAATGCCTTTGGGTTGTATTGTAACTCGGATTCAAGTTGCAATCGTCGCGTAAGAGTTTGCGCATGTAATAACCTGTACGGGTAGAATAACCTGATTCCCGATTGATGGCATCGTTGTTTGTCCCATAGGCACCCGTAATAATGGTTGAACTGCTTACACCCTGTGTGCTTCCGTTTAATACTATATATGTAGCCAGACGCGGGTCTCTGTCAGTATACGGGTCGTTGGCATCATATCCTGAATTGCTGTTGTCGATGGGATAACCATTTGCCATTGGAAAAGCATCCACCAGGTTCTGGGTCGGGTTTGTGCGTCCGTATCCATATAAAGAAGGCGGATAATTATCCGATTCCAATGAATTGGAATCACTGTAACTGCCTCTCCAGATGATTTCTGCCGGGACCGAACCGTTGCTCAGATTGGCTATTTCGGTGGTATTGTTATACCAGGTATGCCCGTCGTCATCTATCCCGTTCACACCATCGATGCGGTCGAGCACTACGCCGGCATAATTGGCTGCTTCTTCCCATGTGACGCCCGATGCCTGGTTGAATGCCGGACTTGCCGCCATCAAGGCGACCTGTGCACGAATGGCTTCCACGATGCGTCCGCTGATACGTCCCGCACGGTAGGCACCATTTACGCGGTCATATTGGGAAATGGTTATTCCCAAATTCAGATACTCTTGGGGAATCTCACTTTCCGTGTGTCCGTCCTTATAGTCCAACGGCAGTAATTCAATAGCTTTTTCGCAATCGGAAAAAATCTGCTCCACACAAGCGGCATACGTATCACGCGGCAGGCTAAAATCGGAGTCGGTTGTTTCCGCAACTGTTTTGATAGGCACACCTAACAATTCTCCGTCGCTACTCCATCCGCCATGCGCACGCAACAGATAATACATATAGAGGGCACGCAATCCGTAAGCTTCTCCACTGTAACTGTCTACAAACAGTTGCTGGATGTTTTCATCACGGGTTGCCCAAGGAACTCCGTCTACTCTTTCCAGGAACAGGTTCAAGTATTGTATGGCATTAAAACAATTTTGCCATTGCGAAGTGGGGTCATTCTGCGAAGTCCATGAACCGGTAGCCATGCTGCGCCAACTGTCCGACGTGTCGTTGGTCACTGCGTCGTCCGTAGCCACATCACTGGTAGGCTCGCTGTAGTACGGAAGCAGAATATAGGCATTTGCCAGAACGCCCAGGGCATAATCAGGATCCTCATACATGGCATCTATGTCCCGATTGTTCTCGATGGCAGGTTCAAGCAAATCATCGCACGATGCTGTAAACAATATGAGAAAAGCTAATAATCTGATTGAATTTTTCATACTCATTTCTTTATTAATCAGTTAGAAAGAAAATTTAACGCCTAAGTTGTAGAAACGGGTCTGCGGAGCGGATTCAATGTTCATTTCCATTAACTCACGCTCTTTGGAAATCGTCAACAAGTTAGAACCACTGATGTATACGGCAGCTTCTTTCAGGAAAGTCTTACGCAACAGGTCCTTTGGGAAGTTGTAAGTAAGCTGTACCTTTGCTAAGTCAAAGCGGTTGTTCTTGTACAGCCAGAAGGTTGAATTCTGGAAGTTGTTCTCGCCGGACTCCGTTGTCAGACGGGGATAAGTAGCCGTGGCAGCCGTTTCTTCTGTCCAGCGTCCGCGTACCACTTCCGAGTATTTCCCGTCGCCGTATACCCAGTAATAAGAACTGTCTTTCATGCCATAGCTGCCAAATCCTCCTGTTCCTAAAGCGAACAATGTAAAGTTTTTCCACTTGGCCGTGAAGTTTATGCCCAAAGTAAACGGGGAACCATACCATCCGCCACGTCCCAGATAGATTATATCATTGTCATCAATCACTCCGTCACCATTCTGGTCCTTATACTTCAGGTCACCTTTCTGTATCGTACCTCCAAAGTTTTGTGTCGGCGAGTTTGCCACATCTTCATCACTTTCAAAGAATCCTAAACATTCCAGTCCCCAAATACCGTCAATAGGTTTCCCCGTACGGTTCTGGTATTCATATTCATAATTCTCGTCGCGTTGTGTGGCCTTTGTGGTATAGTATGTACCCGCCACGCCAAGGGAAAGTTCGGCTTCGCCCACTTTTTTGTTCAGGTTTACTGCAAAGTCGAAACCGATACGCCGGTTGTTATTGTAGTTCACGTACGGAATGAAAGAAGCATCCGGATAATAAGTGTAGAAATAGCTCGGATAGAGCGTGGTCGTTTCAACAGGCAGTCCTTCTACTGAATTGATAAAAAAGTTTGCGTCTGCCGTAACCGAACGCTTCCACAATGAAGTCCGGAGGCTTGCCGTGAACTCCTTGCGTTTGATGAAAGTAAGATCTTCGTTTGCCCCTCGCAATGCATTGACAGACTGGCGTGACGTACCTTCTTGCCAACCCCACCACTGACCGTCGGACTGGTTGTAATTCCCTTCATACATATAGTAATCGGACAGGTCAATGTCTTGGTGAAGGATACTTCCGGACACGCCAAATACCAGTTCGTCCACTACCGGAGATGTTTTCAGAAAATCTTCTTTGTGCAACTTCCACGCCAAAGTCAGTGCCGGAGAAAAGGCATTGCGATGTCCTGCCGCCAATTTGGCTGAATGTACGGCCGCACCACTGAATTCGGCGAAATATTTACCATTGTAATTATAGCTTAACTGGGCACCCAGGTTGGCATTGCTGGTACGGTGGTAAACACCGGAATAGGTCTGTTGATAACCGTTCACAAGCAACATGGCCGAAAGGTTATGCACTTTATTGATGGAAGTGACATAATCGAAATGGGCAGACATGGAAATAGTCTGATCGTCCGTGCTGTCGCTGATAGTCTGTACACCGGTTACCACGTCGGTTCCTTCGTAGGTAAAACTTGTTATGACATCTGTCCCGTTATAGTTGGACCATGTAGGGGTATAGATGCGGTAAGTATTGTCGAAGGATATATTGTAAGAGGTAGCATAGTCTACCGCAAACTGGAAATGGAAAGAAAGTCCTTTCAACACTTTATCCAACTTGAAGTCAATACCCGTATCGAACTGAAACTGGCGGCTTGTATATTTGTTGTAACCGGCGGCGTAATAGTCGGCAAAGATATTTCGCTGGTCGACCTGGCTACCACCTAAGAAAGCACCGTTATATATATTTGAATTGGTACTCATCAACTCTAATGCCGTTAATGCATTGGAATCAATATAACTTAGTGGAATCAGCGGGGAAAAACGGTTGGGACGCATGCTTGCCGCTTCAACCCAGTAATCATAGTCGTCATCGTCTTCGTAGGTCGTTCTTCCCGACCGGCTGTCGTAAAACGTCGTATTGGCATTGGCATAGGCGGTGATGTCATCAGTGATAGTCACGTCTACATTCCCCCTGATATTCAGTCGGCTCGTATAGTTTTTGGCCACCTCGCCAAAGTTGAAAATGTCATTTTGCCGGTAATAGCCTACGTTGGAGTAAAAACGTGCCCGTTGGTTTCCTCCTGAGATTTCAGCTGTTACATCACTGCGGTTATAGGCTTTTTTCAAGTAATCGGATGAATAGTAGTCAATGCTCGGATAGCGGTAAGGATTGCTCCCCGAAGCATAATTATAAATCTCTTCATCGCTATACAACGGATCCAGCCCATCGTTTGCAAGAGCTTCGTTATAAAGGGTCATATATTCTGCAGAACCCAGGTATTTTGGATAGCTTTTCGGTACATAAAATCCCGTGTTGGCACGTACGTCTATCTGAAGTTGCTCTTGGTTTTTACCTCGCTTTGTAGTAATATAAATCACTCCTTTCGATGCCCGGCTTCCGTAAAGGACCACTGCAGCTGCACTTTTCAGGAAAGTTATTTGGGCAATTTCACTTGGCACTACATTGTCGATATCACGTGGTACACCGTCTACCAGTACCAGATAACCGGCATTGTCGCCATCCATTCCCCATAAGGAAGTACCATTCCAACCGCCAACATAACCTTGCAGATTATCCAGGGTATAGGTACTATAGTTCTTCTCATTCAATTCCTCCATATTGATTACCGAGACTCCTCCCATTAAATCGCTTTCGGCAACCTTGCGGAATGCAACCTGCACCAAAGGACTTGCTGCACTCAAAGAGTCAGTTTCGTCTGCTTCTATGGTTTGTGCTTCTGCCGGATAAGGAAGAAAACCCAATGCCATCGCAAGTAAAATGAATCTTGTATATTTTAGTTTCATTTTTTTCTTTCTTTAATCATTATACATTATTGCTTTGTAATTACCAACCCGGATTCTGATCCAAACCTTCGTAAAGGTAAGTGTCTGTTGTCTTTAACGGGAACCAGTAATGTTTCGATGTAAATTCGCGTGTCAGGATTTGTTCTTCGCGCCAGTTGGCAACCTCAGCATCCCGTGGATCGTTTTCCGTGTACCATTCGTCCGTTTCCACGCGGTCGAATTCCTGCGAGGTTTTTATTGTATACGGGGATTCGGTTAACAGCAACCAACGTTGCAGGTCGCAGAAACGGAAACCTTCGAAAGCTAATTCTACCGCACGTTCCCGACGTACTTCATCCATAAATGTTTCCTTGTTCGCAGTATATTCGGACGGCACATGTGACATGCCCACACGGTCGCGCAAGGTATTGATGGCACCTTCTGCCGTCAGGGAAGGATAGGTAGAAGAATATCCGGTTGCTCCGTTTATGGCCGCACAAGCCTCTGCATACATCAGGTAAATATCTGCCAGCCGCATATAGGGTACATACATTTGCAGACTATTGCTGTAAGAGTGTGCGTTGTCGTAATTGTTTACCGTATGTGGGGAGAGCTTTTGTGTAAAATACCCCGTACGGCTACCGTTTTGTTCTGAACGTACATTGCCTCCCGTGAAGAGCTGGCTGTATTTATACTCGGCCATGTCTCCGCTTACTGAGGCATTTATGTACTCGAACCCGTCGAATACAATGTCATGGTAGAAACGGGGGTCGCGGTCGCGGAAAGGATGTGTGGAATCGAATCCGCTTCGCGAATCGTCCAGACGGTATCCGTTCGCCATACCATACAGGTTCACATAGTTGGCCGTGGGTTGGTGGACGATGTTGTCGTCCGGGACTATGTTGTTCATTTTAGGTCCATAGGTCTTGGCCGCTTGATATGGAGATATGTTAATGCCGAAAGCCGGACCTCGGAAAATGGCTTCTACCGAGCCGGGCTGCAGCCATGATTGACCCGTAGTATAAAAAATATCGCTAAAGCAAGAAGTGGCATCACTTGAGCGTGTATGGTTATATACGTCTGAGTAATTAAACTCTGCCAATGCATATTGTGTCTGGCCGTTTTCTACCAGTTGGAGCAGTTCTCCGAAAGCATCTGCCGCACTCTGGCAGTAACTCGTATTGTAGTTATAAGTATATGCACCTCCTGTCATTGCTC
Source organism: uncultured Phocaeicola sp. (assembly GCA_964488405.1). Lineage (GTDB taxonomy): Bacteria > Bacteroidota > Bacteroidia > Bacteroidales > Bacteroidaceae > Phocaeicola. The sequence goes on along the minus strand of CAZAUU010000045.1, from coordinate 7,480 downwards.
CATGCTCCATCAGCGGGCTGCCTGCCCAAAGGTATGCTTTACCCAGATAGCCTAATGCCATGATTTTGTTGATGCGCAAGTCGTTTTGTCCTAACGTCTGTGCACCTACCGTAGTATTATCCCAATCAATTGGGAGTAAATCGGCTGCCCGGCGGAAGTCGGCTGCTGCCAGTTCTGCCGCTTCCTGGAAGCTCAAACGTGGAAAGTCCAGGCCGTCAGAATCTAATACTTCATCTATATATGGCAGCCCTCCTAAATAAGCCATGACTTCGAAATGCCACCAGGCGCGGAAAAAATAAAGTTGTCCGGCTATCAGCTCCTCTTCTTCTTCCGTGGCACCGGTCAGCTGATCCAAATTAGCCAGGCCTAAGTTGCATTTGCGTATGCAATACCAGGCATGATCCCATAAGTGGTGATCAAAGCGGCTGCTCGAAGTAGGGTCATCGCCGTCAGCATCCAACCAGCAGCCGTCTTGTCCCAATTGTCCGGCTTGCCACCCCCAAAAATTGCCGATGTCCACCTGGTGTGTCATGTGCCAGTCTCCTTCTGTGTTCAGTATCTCATCGTCTCCCCAGTTGAAAGTGGTTGTCCAATAACAGTTTTCCTTATCCGGAATGCAGTTATAGATTTCCTCTACAAATCCTTGGAAATTGGTGAAATTCTGAAATGCTGCACTTGAATCTACAGTCGTGTCCGGATCCTTGTCCAGATAATCTTCACAAGACGTCAGGCATAACGTCATGACAAAGAGATTGCTCCACAACAATATATTGTATATGTGTTTCATAGGTTTTTGTCTTTTATAATGTGAATTTGATGCCTAAATTGAAACGTTTCATTGTCGGATAGGCACCCTGATAACTTGCACCGGAAAAATTGGACTCACGGTCATCCGGCATGCGGGTCCATACCCAAAGGTTGTTTCCGTTCAAAAATATTCTCAAGTTGCGTACGCCAAGCCGGTTGACCCATTTGCCATCAAATGTATATGCTATCTCTGCCGTCTTCAGACGGATGTATGAGCCGTCGTACAAATATTGCGTTCCTGTATTGTAGCTCGGCGAGGTAGTGAAACGGGGTATTACCACATCGGCATTGGGGGTGTCTTTTGACCACCATGTCCCATTATCGTATACCGTATTCAAGCGATTGCTGAAACTGGTCAGTGTCACATCACGGGTTACATTGTTTACACCGTAGAATTGGACGGATGCGCTGAAACCTTTCCATTCGAAGCCAATAGTGGCATTATAGGTGTTTTGCGGTGTGCTGGAGAAGCCATAAGGCGCACTGTCCTGGGCATCAATGACACCGTCGGCATTAAAGTCTATGATGTAATAATCGCCGGGCAATTTCTGGTTCTCATTGGTTTCATGTTCCGGGCTTCCGTAAACCTGGTCGTAGTTTTCCAGGAATCCGGCGTCTATATGTGAAGTGGTCTGCCCGATGCTGTAACCGGCTTGTTTCTGATAGTTAGGGGTAAGTTCGGGGTCTTCGGCCTCTATGATTTTATTCTTGGCATGTGTCATGTTAAAGTTCCCCCATACACGCATCTGGTTTGCAAATACTTTGTTTACTCTCAGTTCCAACTCGTATCCCCGTGTCTTGACTATTCCCAAATTGGCTGCCGGAGGATCCATACCGAAATAGAACGGAACGGAACGGTCGTCCGATGTCACGATGATGTCTGTCCGTTTGTCGCGGAATATTTCTATACTGCCGGCAAGCAATCCGTGAAGGAAAGAATAATCGATACCCACATTGAACTTACGCACGGTTTCCCAGTGAATGTCCGAATTTCCCACTGAAGTCTCACGATACCACGTATAAGGGCTGGTGGCCTGGGTCAATGACATCGGAGTCGCCCCGTATGTTCCGCCTCCGACTGCCCACTGTGACAAGTAAAGCCAACGGTCGGTTACGTTGTCGTCACCGATTTCTCCGTATGATACACGGACCTTCAACATATCCAGCAATTTCTTGGAAAAGTCCATAAACTTTTCTTCGGAAATCATCCATCCGACTGCTCCGGAATTGAAGAACGCAAAACGGTATTCCGGGGCAAACTTTTCGGAACCGTTATAAGCACCATTGTATTCGAGGAAATATTTGTTCGCATAGTTGTATGTACCACGGAATGCCCAGTCTTCACGACGGCTCGGTATGACACTACCCGTAGCCGTTTCCTGGCGGCTGAAGAGTCCCATCGCCGTCACACTGTGGTCGCCAAACTCGCGTGCCCAGTCCAGCTGGATCTGGTAGTTCAGGTTGCGCGTGGTATAACTGTCATCCACTGATCCTCCACTGATTGACCACATGTTTGAATCCGTTGGGTCGAACCTGTCGTCCGTATATTCTGAAGGGTCATAATAAACCGTACCTGTGTCCGGGTCAATCCATTTATATATAGCGGCATTGTATAAATCGTTTATACCGCGGTATGATTCTATAAATATGTTGTCCCACGATACCATTGCACGGGCATTCAATCCCTTTGTGATGAAACTCAAATCTTGTTCGATCGTAAAGTCTGTGTTTATACGCGTGGTAGTAATATTCATTGTTCCTGCCAAAGCCAAATTGGCGGCCGAGTTGGAAACGTTGGATACGTTTGGGTAATATCCCCATGTACCGTCCGAGTACTGTGGAAGGAACACATCGGGGGGAATGTTGTAGGCACCTGCCCAGTATTGGGCTATTGACCAGTCTGATGAGCTGGTGTATCCATACGGAGTCTTTTTTACACCATTTGAACCGGCAATATTTACTTTAAAGACGGTTGTTTTGGTTATTTGAAAGTCCAGATTGCTGCGTACATTAATGCGGTTGTATCCGAATCCGGAATTGTAGCCGCGCCCGTTGTCCATTACGTTGAACAAGTCGCCTTCATGCTGGAAGTCGGCGGCAACGAAATATTTTACAAAGTTCGTACCACCATTTACATTAATGTTTGCATTGTATGACATCGTATAATCTTTGAACAAGACATCTTGCCAGTCCACATTGGGATAGCGTTCAGACTCTTCCAGGCTTGCAGGGTAGCGGTATTTGTTGATGATTGCCTGCGGTGTGACGTAGTCCCATGATCCGGTTCCCAAAGAATTGGAGAGTGCCAATTCATTTTCCAAAGCAATGTTGCGCGCTGTAAGCGCATCGTAAGAATCAAGTTTGTTTGGGAGTTTTGACGGAACTTTCATGGTCATCTGTCCGGAAACATTTATTTGTGCCCTTCCCTCCTGTCCGCGTTTGGTCGTGATAAGGATAACTCCGTTTGCACCCTTCACACCGTAAACAGCCGTAGCCGAAGCATCCTTCAGCACGGAAATGGTCTCTACCGAATTGATATCTACCGAACTTATCGGACGTTCGATGCCATCGACCAATATAAGCGGGGAGCTGTTGTTCCACGAACTTGCACCACGAATGATGATTTCCGGTTCTTCTTCACCCGGCAGACCGCTGCTTGAAGTCGTGACTACCCCCGGCAAATTACCGGTGAGGGCTGCCCCGATGTCGGATACACCTCCGGCACGCTGCAATATTTCACCTTTTGTCTGGGTAATGGCACCCACAACCGACTCCTTTTTCTGTTGTCCGTATCCGACTATTATGACTTCGTCCAATATTTCCGAATCCTCTCTCAGGGTCACTACAAGCAAGGTCCGTCCGTTTGCTCTTACATCCTGTGAAATCATACCTATATAGGACACGGTCAATACTGCATTCTGATCAGGCACTTCCAATGTAAAAAAGCCGTCAAAATCTGCGACCGTACCGATTGATGAATTGTCTTTCAGCACGATAGTGGCTCCAATTAATGGCTCTCCCTTTTCATCAAGAACCTTACCTGTAACTGTCACCTTATTTTGTGCCAGCCCGTTCAGGCTGCCCAACAATAAGAGAAAAAATAAGATTCCCTTTGATTTCCAACCTTCCCTCTTGTGTGAAGAATGGAATCTAAAAAGTTGTTGTTTCCTGTTTTTCATGTTATTAGTTGTTGTTTAAAAAACTTTTCTTTCGACTCTCGACTTCTTTTTGGCTTGTACTTTATTACTGCTTTTACATATCCATCTTTGATTTGAAATTGCACATAATTTCATTGTTAAGAATTCCGGAATAATAGAAAAGTATGCCCTGTTTTTTTAGCCACGGTACCTTCCTGCCACGTTAACTTTGATGACCTCTGTGACATTTGAATGTACACAACGGCTTAAGCTAAGGAGGAAACCACAACTTTAAAGAACTGTAATAATTAGTGTTTCTCATAAATTTAAAGATTGAAATTAATGTTTTGGTTAGTTTTTCACAATTACAAATATATTTCAACCATGCAAACACGTTATTCTAATATCAACCAATTATTGTAATCTATGTAACATTTGTATAACCCATGTTACATAAATTATCAGAAACCGAACATTTGTGTTGTACAGCATGTTCCCGTAAGCTTTCTATAAAGGCCTTTTATTTACCTTGACTGTAAGAGTTTTATGTGAATATCCGCGGTATGCCGATACAATTGCGGCTGGAAATGATATATGCTTACTTTGCCGTTGAAGTATATATGAAACAGCAAAGCAAGTATATCTGCGATACCCAACCGTCCTATCAACACACCCGATAGCTGCGCATCTCGCAACAGGAAAGTAAATATGCTGTCATCCGGCCCAATTCTCACGGTCTAAGTTGCGGTAGCTGATGGCTTCGGCAAGATGGTGCGGGAGGATTGGTTCACTGCCATCCAAGTCGGCGATGGTGCGTGCCACCTTCAGGATGCGGTCGTAGGCGCGTGCGGAGAGGTTGAACCGTTCCATGGCGTTGCGCAAAAGGTTCATACCGTGTACATCGGGATGTGCATACTGGTGCAGCAGGCGTGAGGACATCTGGGCGTTGCAATGCACGCCGGGCAAACCGGCAAACCGTTGCGCCTGTATGTGCCTGGCACGGATGACCCGTTCGCGGATGGCCGCGCTGGGCTCGCCCGCACTGTGCTCCGATAGTTTTTCAAAAGGCACGGGTACAATCTCGATTTGGATGTCGATACGGTCGAGCAGTGGACCGGATATACGGTTGAGATACTTTTGCACTTGTCCGGGCGTGCAGACGCAACGGCGTGTGGGGTGGTTGTAATAGCCGCATGGGCACGGGTTCATCGAGGCAATGAGGGTGAAGCTGGCAGGGTAGTCCAAGGTGTATTTGGCTCTTGATATGGTGATGCGCCGGTCTTCGAGTGGTTGGCGGAGCACTTCGAGCACGCTCCGGTTAAATTCGGGAAGCTCGTCAAGGAAGAGCACCCCGTTGTGTGCCAAGCTGATTTCGCCCGGTTGCGGGCTGGCTCCTCCTCCTACCATGGCTACTTGCGAGATGGTGTGATGCGGGCTGCGGAAGGGGCGGACAGCAATAAGGGAAGAGTCTTTTCCCAGTTTCCCCGCCACGGAATGGATTTTGGTGGTTTCCAAGCTTTCGGCAAGCGACAGGGGTGGAAGGATGCCGGGCAGGCATTTTGCCATCATTGATTTGCCGCTTCCCGGTGCTCCCACCATGATGAGGTTGTGTCCGCCTGCAGCGGCTACCTCCAATGCACGCTTTACGTTTTCCTGTCCTTTTACATCGGCAAAGTCGAAAGGAAAATCCGATTGGTTCCTGTAAAACTCTTCGCGCGTATTGACAAGGGTGGGTTGTAATTCGGTTTGACCATTGAAAAATCCGATGACCTCGGTGATGTTTTCCACACCATACACATTCAGGTTGTTCACCACGGCAGCTTCGCGTGCGTTCTGTTTGGGCAAGATGAAGCCTTCGAACCCGTGTTGGCGTGCGGCAATGGCAATAGGGAGCGCACCTTTTACCGGTTGCAGGCTTCCGTCTAATCCCAGTTCTCCTATGATGAGGTAGCGGTTCAGTTTGTCGGCGGCCACGACTCCTGCTACGGCCAGGATGCCAATCGCCAAAGGAAGGTCGTAGGACGAACCTTCTTTCCGGATATCGGCAGGCGCCATGTTGACCACAATCTGGCAGGTCGGGAATTTGTAGCCATTCACTTGCAGGGCGGCCACGATGCGTTCGTGGCTTTCCTTCACTGCGGAGTCGGGAAGTCCTACCAGAAAAAATTTGATGCCTCGCGAACTGTTTACTTCAATGGTAATGATGGTGGCGTCTATCCCTTGAACGGCCGCACCGAAGAGTTTGATTAGCATTGGGTTATTCTTCAATGAGTTGCTTTACTTTCGCGTATAATGGTTCGTCGTACAATTGCCTTGCCAGGACCTTGCGGTTGTTGCTTATCAGGATGTTGGCAGGCAGCATGTTGATCTGGTTTTGCCTGACAACAGTGTTTTTCCAGCCTTTGAAGTCGCAGGTTTCTATCCATTGCTCGCTGTCCTCTTTACAAGCTTTCAGCCATTTGTCCTTTTCATAATCCAACGAGATGTTCAGCACTTTGAATTTGCCTTTAGGCAATTTCTCAATCAGTTTTGCCAGTGTGTCGCGTTTCGCGATGCTGCCCTGGTCCCAGCTTGCCCAGAAGTTCAGCAGGATATAGCTCCCTTTGTTCCCGCTCCATGGGATGTTTTTGCCGTTCCGGTCCTTGCATGAAAAATAATTGATAAAGCTCTCGTTTCGTTCTTGTCTGGATTCTGTTTGTGAGGGCAAGGATTTCAACGCTGCTTCCAGTATGTAGCTGTCCTTGACATTGCCGGATAAGGGTGCAACCAACTTGTCAATATGTTCGAGGTCCGGTAAAGGGGTCTGTATGAAGTATTGGTTTATCAGGTAAGCCGATGCGAACGAGGACGGATGTTCCTGTATGAATAGTTCCACTGCCTGTATGACCGCCGTGGAATCTTTTATTTGGTGAAGGCTTTTCAGCAAAGTGCCGTATTCTCCGTTTTCTCCGTCTCCTTCGATCAGTGGTTGGCTGAATGTGCCTTTCAGACTTACTTTTTGTGAGCAGTCGGCAAAGACCGGGATTGCCTCGCCTTCCGGGGATATCAGGCGGAACAAGGTCAGTGTATCCGGGATGAAGGAATAGGAAAATTTCCCTCCTTCCGGAACGATGGTGTCAAGCTTTGCTGCCGGGTCATCGTACACTACGAGAATCGGGTCGTCCGGAAAACCGCTCAGTTCGGCTTGCAATGTAAACTTCTTGTCGTTCTTGCAGGCGGATGCCGCAAGCACAATTCCTATAATAAAAAGAAGTGGCGATACTTTCTTCATGTTTTCCGGGCATTGATTGATTCTGTTTGCGAATGTACATAAAATATTCGGAATAAAACAAGAGGCCGACCCAAAAGAGATTTTGAAGTCGGCTTCTTGCTGTTTCTAAAATAGAAAAAGGGCGACCCGTTCGTCATTACTGACTTTTGGGTCACCCTCTTTCTTTTTTGTAGTTATTGCTGCCGCACTTCTGGTGTCCATCCGTTGAGTACGAAATCCGGACTGCGATAATTGTCTATCAATTTGCGATCTCTCGTGGCATCGA
>CAZAUU010000044.1:0-20388 GCA_964488405.1 uncultured Phocaeicola sp. | reverse complement strand
TGGAGCCTGAAATTTTGTGCGGAATTGGGGATAGAAGTCATCTGATTCCAATGCCTGTTATTTCACGATTTTTACCAGTAAGGTTTTCCCTGCGGGCTTGCCTTTCATGTCGTACATTTCCGACTTGACCAATCCGATACCTTCGGCATACCATTCGGAAATGCGGTGTGTAGTAGCTTTCAGTGCCACCTTGACACGCTTGAGATACGATATCTTCACACAGTCGAACCTGCCTGCAGTAGTGCTCACCTCTTCCTCGCCCATGTAGGTTCCTCCTGAAATGGTGGTTTCACGCTTCAGCATACCCGATACAAAGGAATATGTACGGTCGGGCATGCTTTTCCCGGCAGCCACATGGCTTTTAATGGCAAACGCATTGTCGCCTTTGTAATTCAATGTCTCGCGCATTGCCGAACGTGCAGACATATCGTATTTGTCCGGGTCGGAATCCTCTTCAATGTAAGGGCCGTACATAAGGTCTTCGGCGCATACAGTCCGGTCTCCGTCGTAACTCCAGTCAAAGCGCGTATAGCTCGTGTTATTCTTCAGTTTGTTCGTTACAATCTTGCTGATATACGTAGCAGACACCACTCCGTTGTTCTTACCGACATAATGCACGGTCATCGTCTCGTTTGATACGCTTTGTCCTGCTTCATCGTAATTCACATAATGCAGCTCCGTCCCTTCCACCGTACAAAAATATTGGGCATGGAGGGCATGGCATACCAGCATCCATGCCACTAACAACATCATCTTTTTCATATCCGGTTTCCTTTCTTTCAACCTATTTCTTTAATAATTGCACAAATTTACAAATTTCTTTTCATGAAAATAAAGCAATACCTGATTTTCTTACTGGTTCATTAAACAATACGGTCCCAAATAAAATAGCTGAATCTTTTTGTAACAAAGGAGAAACAAGCATTCCGGTAAACCTGGTATAATTTGAGTTCATCAAAAATGATATCCCTTTTCATTTTTTTATTTACTAACAATTCGAGAGATTTACCGCATAATTCACGAACTTATGTTATATTTGTCGTATCAAAATCTGAAAACATCCAAATTATGTTATATGGAGAATAAAAAAAACATACTTTATGCACTGATACTCAGCACCGCCGGATGTTTTGTCCTACCCGGTTGCCAGCAACGGGGAGCAAAAGGTTTCCTTTCCCCTCAAGTCTATACGGCAAGTATCGACACAGTTATCCGCCTTCAAGAAGAATCCGAAACACCATCCTGTAAAATCAACTTGGACTTTTCTTATCTCCAGTCCGACTGGAAAAACGATTCGACTCCGGTGCAGACCAATGCCACGATACAACGATATATTTTCGGAGAGGCGTATGCCGGGCTTCCTCCGGAGGACGTATTGCCGACACTTGCCGAAGAATACGCCAGAAACTATCAGAGTGATGTGAAAGGACTATTCGAAGCCGACCTGCATCATGGAATGGCTCCCGATGATATCCCGGCATGGTACAATTACGAATTCCAGCTCAGCACGGAAATGAAAAAAGGGAGAAAAGGCGTATGGAACTATACCGCCACCTTTTTCCAATACACCGGAGGGGCACATCCCAACACACAGGTAACCTGTCTGAACCTTGACCCCCAATCGGGACAAATACTGGATAAGGACGATGTGTTCAACATCCAAGACAGTGCCTCCATTTGCAAGTTGATTATGAGTGAACTGATTAAAGAAACGAACCGCCGCATGGGAACCGACACCATCACATCACTGGACGGTTTGCAAGAAACAGGCATCCTGTTGGATACCTACCTGTACATCCCCGCCAATTTCCTGCTGGAAGAGGACGGGGTAACTTTTTATTATAACCATTACGAGATAGCACCCTACTCCGCCGGAAGTTTCCGTTTGAAGGTGGGCTACGATGATATCCAAACTTACATGAAACAATAAGTCATCACTTATGGACATCATTTTAAACTATTTTCCACACCTGAGCGACACACAGAAAGAGCAATTTGCCGCACTTTATGACCTCTATACCGATTGGAACAGCAAAATCAACGTCATATCGCGGAAAGACATCGGTAATTTGTACGAACATCACGTGCTCCACTCGCTTGGCATTGCAAAAATGCTTACTTTCCGTCCCGGAACATCCGTCATGGACTTGGGTACGGGCGGAGGATTTCCAGGTATCCCGCTTGCCATTTATTTTCCCGAAGTGTCGTTCCACCTGATAGACGGTACCGGAAAGAAAATAAAGGTGGCAGACGAAGTGGCAAAAGCAATCGGACTGACGAATGTCACCACCCGCCATTGCCGAGGCGAAGAAGAAAAACAGACATTCGACTTTGTAGTGAGCCGTGCGGTCATGCCTCTTACCGACCTGTTGAAGATTGTGCGCAAGAACATCAAGAAAGAGCAGCACAATTCCTATCCCAACGGAGTGATTTGCCTGAAGGGAGGCGAAGTGGAAGGCGAAATACAATCCATAAAGAAATCAGCTGTTGTCACCGACCTGAAAGACTACTTCAAGGAGCCATATTTCGCTACAAAAAAAATCATCTATGTCACTATCTACAAATAATACAACACCGGATTGATATGAATATCAAACGCTTTGAATTCAACATGTTCCCTGTTAACTGCTACGTCCTTTCCGATGAGACGGGCGAAGCCGTCATCATCGATGCAGGGTGTTATTATCCCAAAGAACAGCAGGTGTTGAAAGGGTACATTGAGGAACAGCAACTGTCGGTGAAGCACTTGCTCAACACGCATTTGCATCTGGACCATATCTTCGGCAACGCTTTCCTGTTCCGCACCTTCGGGCTGAAGGCGGAAGCCTGCCACGAAGACGAATTCCTACTGCAAAAATTTCCTTCCTATTGCCGCATGTTCGGTTTTCCACCCAATGAAGACACTGTACCTTTAGGCAGATACATTAGCGATGGTGACAAAATCCGCTTCGGGCATACCGAATTGGAAGCCATCCACGTGCCAGGACACTCACCCGGAGGGATGGTATATTACGACTGCACGCACCATTGCATGTTCAGTGGCGACGTGCTGTTCCGCGGGAGTGTAGGACGCGCCGACATGGACGGAGGGGATTTCGACAAACTGACAGACAGCATCGTATCGCGGCTTTTTGTCCTCCCGGATGACACGATGGTGTATCCTGGACACGGACCTGCCACAACCATCGGGACAGAGAAAATGGATAATCCCTATTTCAAATAAGCGACTATTTGCATCGAAAAAAGATAACTAAACTTTCCTAATAAAGACAGAAAATACATGAAAACAGATGTTTTTGCCAATCGGCACATTGGTATTACAGAGGCTGATCTCCCCGTAATGTTAGAAAGAATAGGTGTAAAAACACTGGACGAGTTGATCGACAAGGCCATTCCCAAGAAAATCCGTCTGAAACAAGCTTTGTCGCTGCCTCCGGCAATGACGGAATATGAATTTGCCAAACACATAGCCCTGCTTGCCTCGCACAATAAAATCTACAAGTCCTATATCGGCACCGGATGGTATGGCACCTCCACCCCGGCTGTCATCCAACGGAACGTGTTCGAGAATCCCGTTTGGTATACCTCCTACACACCTTACCAAGCCGAAATCTCACAAGGACGATTAGAAGCGCTTATCAACTTCCAGACAGCCGTGTCCGACCTGACGGCAATGCCTCTCGCCAACTGTTCGCTGTTGGACGAGGCTACGGCTGCCGCCGAAGCTGCCACCATGATGTATGCCTTGCGTAGCCGCGACCGCCAGAAGTCAGGAGCCAATGTATTGTTTGTAGACAACGAGGTATTTCCACAGGTACTTGCCGTTATCCGTACACGTGCCGTACCGCAAGGTATCGAAGTAAAGACAGGATGCTACAAAGACCTGGATTTCACACCCGATATATTCGGTTGTATTGTGCAATATCCCAACAACAGTGGCAACATTGAGAATTATCGTGAGTTTACTGCCCGTGCACACGAAGCGGGATGTAAAGTAGCGGTAGATGCCGACATCCTGAGCCTGACAATGCTGGTACCTCCCGGCGAATGGGGGGCGGACATTGTATTTGGAAGCAGTCAACGCCTCGGTACACCCCTGTTCTACGGAGGTCCGTCGGCAGCCTATTTTGCCACACGTGAAGAATACAAGCGGAACATGCCCGGCAGGATTATCGGGGTATCGAAAGACAAATACGGGCACCTGTGCTACCGTATGGCACTCCAGACACGCGAACAACACATCAAACGCGAAAAAGCCACTTCCAACATCTGCACCGCACAGGCGTTACTTGCCACTATGGCTGGATTTTATGCCGTATGGCACGGTGCGGAAGGGCTCAAGGCAACGGCCGGGCGCATTCACAGTATAGCCACCTGGTTGGACAGGCAGTTGGTAAAACTGGGATATACGGAACGCAACGAGATGTTTTTCGACACGCTCCGTCTGCAACTTCCCCCACACGTTTCCCAAGAGAAACTGCGCACCATCGCCTTGAGCAAGGAAATCAACCTGCGCTATTACCCCAACGGGGACGCAGGTATCAGCATTGACGAAACAACCACAGTGGCCGATGCCAATCAGTTGTTGATGATATTCGGCATCGCCGCCGAAAAGAATGTGCATGAAACGGACGACATCAGCGAAAACTCTTCCTTGACATGCGAAATACGCCGGCATTCTGCTTTCCTCACCCACGAAGTGTTCCATCTCTACCATACCGAGACCGAAATGATGCGCTATATCAAACGGTTGGAACGCAAGGACATATCACTCACCCATTCGATGATTCCATTAGGATCATGCACCATGAAACTGAATGCCGCCGCCGAGATGCTCCCGCTCGGAAATCCGGCATGGATGGATATCCATCCGCTCGTACCCGAAGATCAGGTGCAGGGCTACCGCGAACTGATAGAAAACCTTTCGACCCAGTTGTTGAATATCACCGGATTCGATGGCATCACTTTCCAACCCAATTCGGGTGCGGCAGGCGAATATACGGGGTTACGTATCATCCGTAGCTACCTGGAAAGTATTGGGGAGGGACACCGCGACCTTGTTTTGATTCCGGCATCGGCACACGGCACCAATCCCGCATCGGCCATACAGGCTGGATACCACACACTGACCTGCGCCTGCGATGCGCACGGCAATGTGGATGTGGATGACCTGCGTGCCAAAGCGGAAGCAAACAAAGAGCGGCTCGCCGCCCTGATGATTACCTATCCTTCGACACACGGTATCTTCGAAACCGACATTGTGGAAATTTGCCAGATTATCCATCAATGCGGAGCACAAGTCTACATGGACGGAGCCAATATGAACGCCCAAGTGGGACTGACCAATCCGGGTACCATCGGTGCAGATTTATGCCACTTGAACCTACACAAGACTTTTGCCAGCCCCCACGGAGGAGGAGGTCCTGGCGTAGGACCTGTATGCGTTGCCAGGCATCTGGTTCCGTTCCTGCCACGCCATGTAGCTTCCGGCGATGGGCAAAACGAAGTATCTGCAGCTCCTTACGGCAGTGCCGGTATCCTGCCTATCACGTACGGATATATCTGCATGATGGGTGCCGAAGGGCTGGAGCGTGCCACCCGGGCGGCCATATTGAATGCCAACTACCTGGCCGCATCACTGGATGACACTTACGGTACGGTCTACCGGGGTGCAAGCGGATTTGTTGGACACGAGATGATACTGGAATGCAGACGAGTACACGAAGAAAGCGGCATTACCGAAAACGACATTGCCAAGCGGCTGATGGATTATGGTTATCATGCCCCCACTCTTTCATTCCCTGTCCACGGCACATTGATGATAGAGCCGACTGAAAGCGAGAGCCTGCATGAGCTGGACAATTTCATCGGTTGCATGCATGCTATCTGGCACGAGATAGAGGAAGTGAAGAACGGAAACATGCCGAAAGATGACAATGTGCTTGTCAATGCGCCGCATCCCGAATACGAGGCAGTTGCCGACCAATGGCCGCACAGCTACGGTCGCGAAAAAGCGGTGTATCCCATCGCGAGTGTGCGCGAAAACAAGTTTTGGCCTGCCGTGGCACGCATCGATGACACTTGGGGTGACCGGAAACTGCTCCCTACCCGTTATGGGACAACCGAATGACCGATCAAGGTATGCAGCAATCTTTTGATTACAAACAGACGGCTTCGGATTTTCCGGAGCCGTATTTGTATCTCACTTCACCGGGAGAACAACTGAAACTCTGTACAATATACAGTCAGAACTCGCTGGTGAAGTGGAACTTGATATGCTTGAAATCGTTTTGTGCCATTTGCAGCACATACGCGCTGTCGGCAAGGAAGACATCCCTACCCTCGCGGTCTTTTGCCATAAACTGGTACTTCCGTTTCTTGAATGCCTCAAACTCTTCCGCATCTTCGCTTTCCATCCAGCAGGCCTTGTATAAGTTTGCCGGTTCCCAGCGGCATTTGGCATTGTATTCGTTCTGTAAGCGATACTGGATTACCTCGAACTGAAGTTGTCCCACCGTACCGATTAATTTCCGTCCATTGAACTGGTTGATGAAAAGCTGTGCCACACCCTCGTCCATCAGTTGGTCGATACCCTTGTTCAACTGCTTGGTCTTCATCGGGTCGGCATTCTCGATGTACTTGAACATCTCGGGTGAAAAACTGGGCAACCCTTTGAAGTGCAGCAGTTCGCCTTCGGTCAGCGTATCACCTATCTTGAACGTGCCATTATCGGGGAGGCCGATGATATCACCGGCCCAAGCCTCGTCAACGGTAGTCTTGCGCTGCGCCATAAACTGGGTAGGCGAAGAAAAGCGCATCGTCTTGTTGTGCCGCACGTGCAGATACGGCGTGTTTCGCATGAACCTGCCCGAACATACTTTACAGAAAGCCACACACGAACGGTGATTGGGGTCGATGTTGGCCGTAATCTTGAATATGAATCCGGTGAATTTCGGCTCATCGGGCTGGACGAGCCGCTCTTCCGCCTGCACAGGACGGGGACTGGGGGCAATCTCGACAAAACAGTCCAGTAATTCCTGCACTCCGAAGTTGTTCAGGGCAGAACCAAAGAACACTGGTGCCAACTCCCCTTTCAGATATTCATTCACATCGAAAGGCGGGTATACACCCTCTATCAGTTCCAGCTCGCCACGCAACTTTTCGGCAAGTGACGTACCGATATGGTTGTCGAGGTCTTCCGTATGAATGTCCACCTCCACCTTTTCAGTCACCACCTGCTTGGAGGGCTGAAACAAGTTCAACCTTTGTTCATATATATTATATACGCCTCTGAACCGGGGACCACTCTCAATGGGCCAGGTCAGCGGGCGCACTCCGATGACCAGTTCCTCTTCCAATTCATCAAGCAAATCGAACGGGTCTTTCGCCTCGCGGTCCATTTTGTTGACAAAGATAATGACGGGCGTATTCCGCATGCGGCACACTTCCATCAGCTTGCGTGTCTGTGTTTCCACACCTTTTGCTCCGTCCACCACGATAATCACACTGTCTACCGCCGTAAGTGTACGGTATGTGTCTTCTGCAAAGTCCTGGTGTCCGGGCGTGTCAAGTATATTCACCTTGTAGCCGTGGTAATCGAACTCCATCACAGAAGTAGTGACCGAGATACCGCGCTGCTTTTCGATATCCATCCAGTCGGAGGTGGCCGTTTTCCTGATTTTGTTTGATTTCACCGCCCCTGCCACCTGAATCTGTCCGCCAAAGAGCAGCAATTTTTCCGTCAACGAAGTCTTACCGGCATCCGGATGTGCGATAATCGCAAATGTACGCCTTCTTCCTATTTCCTGATTTGCCATATATTCTGATAGTTATTTCTTTCCATTAATCCAAATCCAGTTCACCTTTTTTTTCTTTTATGTAATAGCCTGCAAGCATCGCCACCAAGTCGCTGATAGTCTTCATCGCCTTTTGTGTCCCTTCACTTACCTCTTTTTTCTGGATCTTCAGCATCCATACCCCGTACAAGGCATCAAAACAGGTTTCCAGTTCGGGTACATCCTTGTCGGCACCTTTGGCACGAAGCTCCACTATAAAAGGCAAAGCCTTGTAATATGCTGTGCTGTAATAAGGGAATTTGGGCGAACGGAGCAGCCGTAAGTGCAGGTCGGTCAGCCATACAATGACATTCTTGTTAATCTGCAGATGCCCCTTCTGCATCACTTCCTCGTCACGCATCATGCTTATCAGGTCACCGTACCAGCGGAGCAATTCCGCCTTCTGCACGTCTGTCAGTAATGGATACGGATCGACAATGTTCCGCTTCACTTTCTCTATGTCGAAGCCATTGGCACGAATCAAGTCCTCCACCTGCCACATATAAAGCAAATATTCTGCAATATTCTGCTGCTTAAGTCGTTGTGAAATATACATATCAAGACAATGATTTACCGATACATGCGAACACGATACTTACTATTGCCGCCAGCACGACCACCGCGCCAATGATGCGGTTCAGTATCCAGATGCCCCTTACGTTGAACTGGGCACGCACTTTATTAACAAAATAGGTAATGCTGAACCACCATGTGACCGACCCGATGATGATGGCCAGATATCCAATCAGCTGAAACCCTAAAGGACTGCCCGGCATCACAAAAGAAAACCGGGCGAATAGGCCGATAAACAAGAAAATAATCAACGGATTGGAGAATGTGACAAAAAAAGCGGTAACGAAATTATGCAGATATGTCCCCCGGTTGGCAGAAGTGGGACGAAGCGATTTCACGGGATTGCTCCGGAACGTGTAAATCCCGAAAAACAGCAACATGATGCTGCCTACCACCTGCAGGAACAACTGGTGCTTCAGAATCAGGTCGTCCATGAAACTCATGCCGTATCCCGTAATCAGCGCATAACATATATCGCTCAATGCGGCTCCCATTCCCGTCACAAACCCGAACCAACGTCCTTTGTTCAATGTCCGCTGAATACACAGGACACCAACGGGTCCCAATGGGGCGGATACCACCACCCCTACGATAAAGCCCTTCACCAGCAAATCCAGTATCGTAACCTGTTCTATCCAATTCATGGTGCAAAGATGCTACTTTTTTGCGAAACTACCTATTTTTTCAATTGGTAAATAAGAGTGGCATCACCACACATACATCGGGTCCGGGAATGTGCCGGCCTTACACTATAATTCGGATTTCATGCGGTTATTCCAATGTATTTGTGTAACTTTGCGCGTAAAACTTATTGAAAAAATCATTTTTAACCATAACAAGCGATATGATTCTATTTTTCAGGACACCCTCCCAAAGTGTGATTGCAACCCAATGCAACCGTGAAATGGACGCCGATGACATCCGGAAACTCTGCTGGCTGTACAGCGGTGCCACAGTAGAAAAAGAAAATAACCTGACGGGATGGTTCATCGGCCCGCGCCGTGAGATGATCACCCCATGGAGCACAAATGCTGTGGAAATTACCCAAAACATGGGAATTGAAGGCATCCGCCGCATCGAAGAATATTTCCCCGTGGAAAACGGGGATGCGGAACACGACCCGATGCTGCAACGCATGTACCACGGGCTCGATCAACAGGTATTCGAAGTCCATATCCAACCACAACCCATCGTCTACATTGACAACCTGGAAGAATACAACGAACAGGAAGGCTTGGCACTTTCACGCGAGGAAATGGACTACCTGCAGAAAGTGGAGAAAGACCTGGGACGTAAGTTGACCGATTCCGAAGTATTCGGTTTCGCACAAATCAACTCGGAACACTGCCGCCACAAGATATTCGGAGGAACGTTCATCATCGACGGACAGGAAATGGAATCGTCCTTGTTCCAGATGATCAAGAAAACCACACAAGAAAACCCGAACAAGATTATCTCTGCTTATAAAGACAATGTGGCATTCGCCGAAGGTCCGGTAGTAGAACAGTTTGCTCCAGCCGACCACTCCACCTCCGACTATTTCATCATCAAAAACATAAAGACCGTCATCTCCCTGAAGGCGGAAACCCATAACTTCCCTACCACGGTGGAACCGTTTAACGGGGCATCTACAGGTACGGGAGGCGAAATACGCGACCGCATGGGAGGAGGGAAAGGTTCGTGGCCGATAGCAGGCACAGCCGTCTATATGACCTCTTATCCGCGCACAGGCGAAGGACGTGAATGGGAAAATATCCTGCCCGTCCGCAAATGGCTGTACCAGACTCCCGAACAGATTCTCATCAAGGCCTCGAACGGAGCCTCCGACTTCGGAAACAAATTCGGACAGCCCCTTATCTGCGGGTCGGTACTGACCTTCGAACATCAGGAAAACGGTGAAAAATATGCATACGACAAAGTAATCATGCTTGCCGGAGGTGTAGGTTACGGCACCCGGCGTGACTGCCTGAAAGGAACTCCAGAAGCGGGGGACAAGATTATCGTATTGGGCGGCGACAACTACCGTATCGGACTGGGTGGAGGTTCGGTGTCGTCCGTGGAAACCGGGCGTTATTCATCAGGCATCGAACTGAACGCCGTGCAGCGCGCCAATGCCGAAATGCAGAAACGGGCTTACAACGTGGTCCGCGCCCTTTGCGAAGAAGAGGCAAACCCGATTGTTTCCATCCACGACCATGGTTCGGCAGGGCATGTCAACTGCCTTTCAGAACTGGTGGAAGACTGCGGAGGGCTGATCCACATGGACAAGCTGCCCATTGGAGATGAAACGCTTTCGGCGAAAGAAATCATCGCCAACGAATCGCAGGAACGCATGGGGCTGCTGGTTGAAGAAACTTCTATCGGCCACGTAAAAGAAATAGCCGAACGCGAGCGTGCCCCGATGTATGTAGTGGGAGAAACCACGGGCGACCATCGTTTTGCCTTTGAACAGGCAGACGGGATACGCCCGTTCGACCTTGCCGTAGACCAGATGTTCGGTTCATCTCCCAAGACTTACATGGTGGACAAAACCGTAGAACGCCACTACGAAAACGTGGCTTACGATGCCACCAGGCTGGACACATACGTGCGGAACGTCTTGCAACTGGAAGCCGTTGCCTGCAAAGACTGGCTGACCAACAAGGTAGACCGTTCTGTGACGGGAAAAATTGCCCGACAGCAGTGCCAAGGCGAACTTCAGTTGCCGTTAAGTGACTGCGGGGTAGTAGCACTCGACTACCGCGGAGAAAAAGGTATTGCCACGGCTATCGGCCATGCCCCCCAGGCAGGTTTGGCCAACCCGGCGGCAGGCTCTGTCCTGTCGGTAGCCGAAGCATTGACCAACCTTGTATGGGCACCGCTTGCCGAAGGACTCGACAGCGTGTCGCTCTCGGCCAACTGGATGTGGCCCTGCCGGTCGCAGGCTGGTGAAGATACCCGGCTGTACACGGCCGTCAAAGCCCTGTCGGACTTCTGCTGCAACCTGCAGATTAATGTGCCGACCGGGAAGGATTCCTTGTCCATGACCCAGAAGTATCCTGACGGCGAAAAAATCATCAGCCCGGGAACGGTTATCGTATCTGCCGGAGGTGAAGTTTCGGACATCAAGAAAGTCGTATCCCCAGTCATGGCGAACAATCCGGGATCAACGTTTTACCACATTGATTTCAGTTTCGATGATTTGCGCCTGGGAGGTTCCGCCTTTGCGCAATCCTTGAATAAGGTAGGCGATGATGTACCCACCGTGCAAAATCCCGAATACTTCCGCGGTGCGTTCCTCACCATACAGGAACTGGTAGATAAAGGGTTGCTCCTTTCCGGACACGACATCTCCGCCGGAGGACTGGTCACCACCTTGCTCGAAATGTGTTTTGCCAACAATCGTGGAGGCATGGAAATCAACCTCAACAAATTCGAGTGTGACGACATCGTGAAGATACTTTTTGCTGAAAATCCGGGTGTCGTAATCCAAGTGGCAGACAAGCACAAGCATGAAGTGAAGAAGATACTGGAAACCGCCGGTGTGGGCTATGCGAAAATAGGCACGCCTGCCGATGAGCGCCACATACGGGTTACGCTCCGCGATACTGTTTACAGGTTCAACATTGATTGCCTGCGTGATGTGTGGTACTCAGCCTCATACCTGCTCGACCGCAAACAGAGCATGAACGGATGCGCGGAAAAACGCTTCGAGAACTACAAAAAACAACCATTGGACTTTGTTTTCAACCCATCGTTTACCGGAAAGCTGTCGCAATTCGGTCTGAACCCCGACCGCCGTACGCCAAGTGGCATCAAGGCAGCAATCATCCGCGAGAAAGGAACAAACGGCGAACGGGAAATGGCATACATGCTCTACTTGGCGGGATTCGATGTGAAAGACGTGACCATGACCGATCTTGTGAGCGGCCGCGAGACATTGGAAGACATCCGTATGATTGTTTTTTGCGGAGGATTCTCCAACTCCGATGTATTGGGGTCGGCGAAAGGTTGGGCAGGAACATTCCTCTTCAACCCGAAAGCCAAGGCGGCACTGGACAAATTCTACGCACGCGAAGACACCCTGTCATTAGGGGTATGCAACGGTTGCCAGCTGATGATGGAGTTGGGACTGATTACACCGGAAGACGGGAAACAAGGCAGGATGTTGCATAACGACTCGCATAAGTTCGAATCGGCATTCCTCAGTGTAACGGTTCCGGTGAACCGCAGTGTGATGCTGGGCTCTTTGAGCGGATCGAAACTGGGAATCTGGGTAGCACACGGCGAAGGCAAATTCTCACTTCCCTACCCTGAAGACCATTATAACGTAGTACTGAAATATACGTACGATGAATACCCGGGCAACCCGAACGGGTCTGATTACAGCATAGCTGGTATTGCCAGCCGGGACGGACGACACGTGGCAATGATGCCCCACCTGGAACGCGCCTGCTTCCCTTGGAACAATGCCTGCTATCCTTCCACTCGCATCCACGAGGATCAGATTACCCCGTGGATGGAGGCTTTCGTCAACGCACGCCAATGGGTGGAATCGCATGGAAAGTGACCAGGCAATCCCATCCGCCTGATGCGGGCAAATACCTGCCTGCATCAGGCGGATTGCCATGAGACTCCAAGAAATCAATATGATATGAATTTTTACATCAAATCATTCCTCATCTTCACACGTATTGGCATGTTCACCATCGGCGGGGGATATGCCATGATACCGCTGATTGAAAGCGAGCTGGTAGACAAGCGGAAATGGATTTCACGTGAGGACTTCCTCGACCTGATGGCACTGGCACAGACCGTTCCCGGTATCTTTGCCGTCAACATTGCCATTTTCATTGGTTACAAGCTCCGCAAGTTCTGGGGAGCCTTCTGGATGGCATTGGGCACGATACTCCCCCCATTTGTGGTGATACTTGCCATTGCCCTATTTTTTCAGCAGTTCAAGCAGTATCCGGCAGTGGAAAACATCTTCAAAGGTATACGGCCCGCGGTCGTGGCACTGATTGCCGCCCCCACCTTTAAGATGGCAAAGTCGGCAAAGGTTAACCGCTACAACGTCTGGATACCGGCGGCAGCGGCACTGCTCATTTGGCTGCTGGGCTTCTCGCCCATCTATGTCATTATCCTGAGCGGGCTGGGAGGTTACCTCTACGGGAAACTCCGCGCAAGCCGCCAGTGACAGTGGCAGATGAAGACTTCATTATTTATCATTATCTGTCAATTACGCCAACCATGTTGTTTTTACAGCTTTTCTACACATTTTTCAAAATCGGTCTCTTCGGGTTTGGAGGAGGATACGCCATGATTTCCATGATACAAGGCGAGGTGGTGACCCGTCACGCATGGCTCACGACACCGGAATTTACCGACATCATCGCCATCAGCCAAATGACTCCCGGACCGATTGGAATCAACTCGGCAACCTATGTAGGCTATTCGGCCGTAGTCGGTGCCGGATACCCACATATTGTCGGCATTTTGGGCTCCATCATCACAACCACCTCGGTGGTGCTCCCTTCATTTATCCTGATGCTCCTCATCAGTCGTTTTTTCTTGAAATACCAAAGGCATCCTGTCATCGCAGCCGTATTCAGCGGACTGAGACCGGGTGTAGTGGGGTTGCTTGCCGCTGCGGCTTTGGTACTGATGAACAGCGAGAATTTCGGTTCTGGGAATACCCAGATTATTATCAGCATACTGATTTTCCTGGCCACGTTTTTCGCTTCTTACCGCTACAGGCTGAATCCGATTCTTCTGATAGCCTGCAGTGGTGCCATAGGATACATGGTGTATGCCTGACGCAGACATACGGACAGTCGGAAAGGTGTTTACGCGACCACCTGTTTTTCACCACCGGTGGGAATAAAGTTTCCGCTGGCGGATAATGACATAAATGATGACCGGGACACCCAACACGGGGGTTACAGCGTTCAGCGGGAGGATGCCCCGATTGCCTGGCAACAGGCAGACCAGATTACATAACAAGGCTACCGCACAACCGGCAAGCAAGGTGGCGGGAAGCAGCAGACGATGGTTGGAGGTGCCGAGAATCATCCGTGCCAAATGAGGCACAGCCAAACCTATAAAAGCAATCGGACCGCAAAAAGCCGTCGTCACGGCAGTAAGCAGGCCTGCCGTCACCAACAGTCTGTTGCGTACCCGATGCACACAGATGCCTAAATTCATGGCGTAGCGGGGCCCCAACAGTAAGGCATTCAACGGCTTGATCATCACTATGGCAGACAGCAGCCCCACACACGCTATCAATGAAAAGGCAGGAAGCTGGACGGAAGAAACGCCTCCGAAACTGCCTAATCCCCAAATAACAAATGAATGCACCCCCTCGTCCGTGGCAAAAAAATTCAACAATGAAATGGCAGACGAAGCCAAATACCCCAGCATAATACCGGCAATCAGCAGCATCGCCCCGTTGCGTACCAGCACCGAGAGGAAGAGCACGGCAAACATCACAGCCATGGCACCTGCAAAAGCTCCTGCCACGACAGAAAGGAAACCCGAAAGCACAAATTGGCCGGTAACAATGCTCCCACCGCCAGCCAGCAACACGAGAGCCACTCCCAAACTGGCTCCCGAACTGATGCCCAAGATGGACGAATCTGCCAACGGGTTATTGAATACGGTCTGTAATATCAGTCCCGACACAGCCAGCGAAGCTCCGCAAAGCAGTGCCGTAATACACTGGGGTACACGCGATTCCCACACAATGAAGTTCCAGCCTGGATTCCCGACATCGTGTCCTGACAGAATACCAACCACCGCAGACGCGGGGATATGCACCGAACCGCAAAACAGGCTTGCTGCCGACAGGCATACCACTCCGACAACCAGCAATACGAGGTAAACAGAACTTTTTTGCACATTCATCTCACAGGAATCATTCGGACAAAGGGGTAAAATAACGGGGAATGTAGTCGGGCAGCAAATCAGGATGAAAAACCGCAACCAGATCCTTCAACAGATATTCCGGATGAAACGGGGATTCCTCATAATAGGGTACCTTGCCTGTATTGCATCCGTACACCTGGCGGCGACGGAAAGCATCAAACCCCGTGTAAGGCAGGTAGTCCTGCGTCAGTTCACGGTAAGTCTTGTCCATCCGTTGGTTATATTTTATCAGCCAATAATCGGCATGTTGCGCACGGTCGAATACCGTTTCGAAAGACAAGGGCACCGACCCACCCTGACCCATGTCGGCAAAAAGGTAACACGCACCGGCATCGGCATACATCTGTCCCATCGTGCTTTTTCCACCAGGCACATACCACGCTGCTCCTTGTTTCAGTTCGGCCAAGACGGTGGGCTTCCGCTTCACGTCCCGTACCGATTCCTGCAATGAGCGGTATGCCCGCTCCACCTGTGCGAACAAGGAATCAGCCTCGTTTGCCCGCCCGGCCAGCAAACCATAAAAACGCATCCACTCGGCACGCCCCAAGGCAGAAGTTTCCATGTAGTCGGCACATTCTATCAACGGAATGTCCAGTTTTTCTATCTTCCCGTACGAGCCGTTCTCGAAAGGGGAAAGCAGCACGGCATCAGGCCGCATGCCGATTACCCGCTCTATATCGGGCCCCAGGCTGCTTCCGGCATCGACAATCCGCCCGTCACGTACACGCTCCTGCACCTTGTCCATACAAATATATGACAAGTCGCACACCCCTTTTACTGCATCCAATGCATGCAACTCATCAAACAGACTGCAATGTACGGCCGAATAGACCAGCATCCGTTCCAGTGGCACGCGTACTACCGTGCCCTCGGGCAATGTTTCGGGCACAGGCCGGTACTTATCTGTCAGCAAATATGTATGCAGCACCTTTGCCGTATCCCAAGGGTTACGGACAGCCACTTTCGTAAACCCGTCGTACTTCACGATGGAAAGGTAACTGGCATAAGCCAATTCCAATGTATCCCCCTCACCGGAATACCCCGACACTCGTCGATTCCCGGTGCAGGCGGCAAGTAGCACGGCCACAATCCATAACCCTACCTTGTGCATCGTTCAATCCTTGTAATTGGAATATTGTTTCAATTTGCGATAAGCCCAATTAATACCTGTTGAGTGGTTTTCAATAATTTAAAATTTACGGACCGCCTTCCGGCAGCGTTCCAAGACATTGCCACTCACCGGATGTTTCTTGGTTCCTCCGCACTCCAAGCATGAAACGATCTTGAAACCACTCCATTTCAGGATTTCCCGTAAAGCTTTGATTACTCCCCGTGTCTGGTTGAAAAGGATATTGAAAGGATAAGGAGTGGTGCATGTGCTTACCAAAACCGCACGTTTACCTTTGTGCAAAGGAACAGGGATACCTTTGGAACTTTCTCCCATCATGCCATATACCATGCGGTCGAACAGCACTTTCAGTTGCCCCGGCATATTCCCCCAATAACAAGGAGCACCTATTATCAGTACATCACATGCCCGAATCCGGTCCAAGACATACTGCGCACCATCCTCCGGTAAAATGCAAGCTCCGCTTCCCCGGCAAGACATACATCCCCTGCACGGCTGTACCTGCAAAGCGGAAACACGCAACAACGTTACTTGCATGCCACGGTTTTCCGCCTCTTCCTGCATGGTATCCAACATGCGTGAGATGTTCCCGTCGCGTCGGGGACTCCCATTCAACATCAATACATTCATTCTTCTCCTTCCGGACGCATATTGGTATATACCGTCTGCACGTCATCGAAGTCTTCCAGACGCTCCACCATTTTATTGATTGTCTCACGCTGTTCCGGAGTCACATCCTTCAGGTCGTTCGGAATATACGTGAACTCGCCGCCGACATCCTCGAAGCCACACTCTTCCAAGTGCTTCTGGATAGATGCGTAACTCTTCGGGTCACCATATATGGTGACGGTACCCTCTTCCGGATCCTCGTCAAACTCATCGTCTACATTGTAATCTATCAGATCCAAAATCAGTTCCTCCATATCCATGCCGTCTTTCTTCCTGAAAGTAAACACACACTTGTGGTCGAAAAGGAAAGCCAACGAGCCGGTCGTTCCCAGGTTTCCTCCGAACTTATTGAATACCGAACGTACATCGGCCACGGTACGGGTGGTATTGTCGGTCAGTGTATCCACAAACACAGCCACTCCATGCGGACCGTATCCTTCGTAAGTCATACCTTTGTACTCGCTCTGGTCTTTCCCCATTGCATTTTTGATGGCACGCTCGATGTTGTCCTTTGGCATGTTCTCACGCTTGCAGGTGGCAATGACCGAGCGCAATGCCGGATTGTTTTCCGGTTCTGGTCCGCCCGCCTTTACTGCGATAGCGATTTGTTTACCCAAGCGGGTAAAAGTTTTTGCCATGTGTCCCCATCTTTTCAGTTTACTCGCTTTTCTATATTCAAATGCTCTTCCCATTGGATTAAGTATTTTAAGTTGTTTTTATGAATCAACGGACGGTTTGCCGCCCGGCAGGTTATCTCAATTTTGCCCCTATCTTGTCTTCGAGGTTCTGGACGAGTTTTTTCATCACCTTGTCGATTTGCTTGTCGTTCAATGTGGCATTCTCATCTTGAAGCACGAAACTTACCGCATAGCTCTTCTTGCCAGCTTCGAGGTTCTTACCTTCGTACACGTCAAACAGTTCCACACTCTTCAGCCATTTCCTGTCGGTTTCGTAGGCAATTTTCTCGATGTCGGCAAACTGCACTTTTCTGTCAATCAACAATGCCAGGTCGCGCTTCACGGCAGGATACTTGGATATCTCCTTGTATGTAACGGTGTTATTTCTGACAGCCTTCATCAGTTCTTTCCAGTTCAAGTCGGCATAATAGACTTCACCGCCGATATCAAACTTCTTCATCAGCTGCTTGTGCACAATTCCGAACGTAGCCAGCAATTTACCTCCCCGTGTGTGCACGGAAATGGCGGTCGCATAGATGTCATCGGCAAGGTTACCGAATACCAACCCACCGAAATTCACTCCCAGGCGGCGGAATATATTCAGCACGTAAGCTTTCAGTTCATAAACAGACGAGTCTTCATCCGGATGCACCCACGAATTACTCACCCGTTTCCCGGTTATCCACAAACCCAAATGCAGCTCTTCCGAATAGGGGGCAAGTGCTTTTTCAGAGTCCCGCTTCCTCGCATGGTAATGGTAGCAATTGCCGAACTCAAAGAGTTTCAAGTCGGCACTCTTCCGGTTTACATTGTACAAGATGCTTTCCAGCCCTCCGAACAGAAGCGTGGCACGCATCACATTCAGGTCATTGCTCAACGGGTTGATGATACGGACCAGGTTGTCGGGACTGAAAGTTTCCAATCCGTCGTAATAAGCGGAGGCCGTAAGCGAATTGTTCAGGATTTCATTGAATCCGCAACCCACCAACTGTTCCGACACCAGGTTCTGCAGTTTCACCGACCTGTCGGCTTCTCCAGCCACATTCAGGCTCGACTTTACCGCATCAGGAATTTCCACGTTGTTGTATCCGTAAATGCGTAAAATATCTTCCACCACATCACACGGCCTCCGCACATCTACCCGGTAGGGAGGAACCCGCAACGACAAGCCTTCCGGCGTTTCGTCCGTAATCTCCATCTCCAGGCTGGCCACTATGCTTTTGACCGTTTCTGCAGGAATATCCTTGCCCGCCAACAAATTGACATACTGATATGACAGTTCTACCGGAAAGCCGGTTATAGGAACGGGATAAATGTCCTTGATTTCACAGGCGATTTCCCCTCCGGACAATTCTTTCACCAGCAAAGCGGCTTCCTTCAGCGCATAAATGGCGCCATTGGGGTCGGCACCCCGTTCAAACCGGAAAGAAGAATCGGTACTCAGGCCTTGACGGCGTGCCGTCTTGCGTATCCACGTGGGGTGGAAATAGGCACTTTCCAAAAAAACGTTGCGGGTTTCTTCGGTTGTACCCGAATCCAATCCTCCGAATACACCGGCGATGCTCATCGGTTTTTCCGCATCGCAAATCATCAGGTCACGGTCTGAAAGCTTGTGTTCCACGCCATCCAATGTAACAAACGGAGTGCCTTCTTCCACCGTCTTCACTACGACCCTACCTCCCTTTATCTTGTCGGCATCAAAACAGTGCATCGGCTGGCCGTATGCATGAAGTATGTAGTTGGTAATATCTACTATGTTGTTGATGGGGCGCAGCCCGATGGTGCGCAGCTTGTCTTTCAGCCATTCCGGACTTTCCTTTACCGTGACGTTCCGTATCGCCACACCTGCATAACGCGGACATGCATCCGTGTTTTCCACCACGACCTCAATGTCCAATTCGTGGTTGTCTACCGCAAAGCCCTCTACCGAAGGACGCTTCAAGGTTGCCTGGTGGCCATTCTGCAACAACCATGCATACAGGTCGCGAGCCACACCATAATGCGAACATGCATCCGCACGGTTCGGGGTAATGTCCACTTCCAGCACATAGTCACTCTTGATGTGATAATAATCCTTTGCCGGTGTGCCCGGCACTACCTCGTCCGGAAGCACGATAATCCCTTCGTGGCTGGTGCCTATGCCTATTTCGTCTTCGGCACAAATCATTCCGTTCGACTCCACTCCACGCAGTTTCGACTTCTTAATGGTCAGGCATTCGTCTCCATCGTAAAGCCTGGTGCCAATCGTAGCCACTACCACTTTTTGTCCCGCAGCCACATTCGGTGCCCCACAAACAATCTGTACAGGCTCTCCCTGTCCCAGGTCGACAGTCGTTATATGCATGTGGTCCGAATTGGGATGAGGATCACAGGTCAACACTTTACCGATAACAAGACCTTCCAATCCTCCCTTTACCGATTGCACTTCCTTTACTTCCCCGGTTTCCAAGCCGATAGAGGTCAAAGCCGCCGCCACTTCCCCCGGTGTCAGATTGAAGTTGACGTATTCTTTCAGCCAATTATACGAGATATTCATATTATATATTTTTCAAAATTGATGCGCAAAGTTAATATAAATCCCCGATACTATTGCAGGAAATGT
>CAZAUU010000043.1:0-20577 GCA_964488405.1 uncultured Phocaeicola sp. | reverse complement strand
ACAAGGAGACCACCATCCCCGGGTTCAAGAAAGAACTGCGGATGAACGAAGTGTATTACCTGCTCAACAAAGCACTCTGTTAACGCATGTTTTATGTTGGAATACTGTAAGCCCTAAGAATTTGTCAGTCTGGGGCTTATGGTTTCTATGCAATGATAGGAATGCCTAACATTTAAAAGTACATAATTTCATAAACCAATCATTATCATGAATAATACGGATGCAAAATCAACTATCGAGTCGGGCAAAGCCATCTTGGGAATCGAATTTGGTTCCACACGGATCAAGGCGGTTCTGATTGATGAAAAAAACAATCCTCTTGCGCAAGGAAGCCATAGTTGGGAGAACCAATTGGCAGGCGGGCTTTGGACCTATACCATCGAAGCCGTGTGGTATGGATTGCAGGATTGTTACGCCGACCTTCGGGCGAATGTACGCAAACTGTATGACACCGAAATCGAGTCGTTGGCAGCAATTGGTGTGAGTGCCATGATGCACGGCTATATGGCGTTCAGTGACAAGGGGGAAATCCTCGTTCCGTTCCGTACATGGAGGAATACCAATACCGGGGAGGCTGCTGCTGCCCTCTCCAAGCTTTTTGTTTACAATATCCCGTTACGGTGGAGCATCTCCCACCTGTACCAGGCAATCCTGAACGGAGAGCCTCATGTGAAAGACATTGCTTATCTGACTACACTGGCAGGTTATGTACACTGGCAGCTGACAGGTAAGAAAGTGTTGGGTATTGGTGATGCGTCGGGCATGATTCCTATTGACACCGCCACCAAAGACTACAATGTCGGGATGGTGGCCAAGTTTGAAGAACTGATAGCTCCGAAAGGGTTCAGTTGGAAGTTGGCAGATATCCTTCCTGAGGTACTCCCGGCAGGAGCGGATGCGGGATGCCTTACTGAAGAAGGGGCGAAAAAGTTAGACGTGTCAGGCCATCTGAAGGCAGGCGTTCCCCTTTGTCCTCCCGAGGGAGATGCAGGCACGGGTATGGTGGCAACCAATGCTGTCCGTCCGCGTACGGGGAACGTATCGGCTGGAACCTCATCCTTCTCCATGATTGTATTGGAAAAGGAACTGTCGAAGCCTTATGAAGTAATCGACATGGTGACCACTCCCGATGGAAACCCTGTGGCAATGGTACATTGCAACAACTGTACATCCGACCTAAATGCATGGGTGGATGTGTTCCGTGAATTCCAAGAACTGTTAGGTGTCCCGGTAAATATGGACGAGCTTTATGGAAAACTCTACAACCACGCACTGACGGGCGATGCTGACTGTGGCGGGCTTATGGCATACAATTATATATCAGGTGAACCGGTGACGGGGCTTGCTGAAGGTTGTCCGCTTTTCATGCGTTCGGCTGAAGACAGGTTCAACCTTGCCAATTTCATGCGATCGCACCTCTACGCTTCGGTGGGTGTGTTGAAGATAGGCAATGACATCCTCTTCCGTGAGGAGAAAATCAAGGTAGACCGCATTACGGGACACGGCGGACTGTTCCGTACAAAGGGGGTAGGGCAGCGTGTGCTTGCCGCGGCTCTCAATTCTCCTATTTCAGTCATGGATACGGCAGGCGAGGGAGGCGCGTGGGGAATTGCCCTGCTTGGCTCTTATTTGATACACAATGAAAAGAATCTGCCGCTTGCCGATTTTCTGGACGGACAGGTGTTTGCCGGCAATACGGGAGTGGAGATTACTCCTTCGCCCGAAGACGTAGAAGGCTTTGATGTGTATATAGGCAACTACAAGGCCGGACTTCCCGTGGAAGAAGCGGCCGTTTGCTATAAAAGACAGAAAGAATCAAGAACCTAATTGTTATAATCATTTAAACCAAGAAACGTATGAGAAACAAACTCATTTTGAGCGGCCTGATGCTGGTCGCCGGACTGGGCGTTTCTGCCCAGCAGACAGCCACGCTTACGGTTTACGCCGATCGTCCGGGTGATATCATTCCCAAGGAAATCTACGGGCAGTTCGCCGAGCATTTGGGCACTTGTATCTATGGAGGCCTGTGGGTAGGCGAGGATTCTTCCATTCCCAACACTGACGGTTACCGTAACGATGTGCTCGATGCTTTGAAAAAGCTGAAGGTGCCCGTGTTGCGCTGGCCGGGTGGATGTTTCGCTGATGAATACCATTGGATGGATGGCATAGGACCGAAAGAAAATCGCCCGCAGATGGTGAATACCAATTGGGGGGGTACCGTGGAGGACAACAGTTTCGGTACGCATGAGTTTCTGAACTTGTGTGAGCTGTTGGGGTGCGAGCCTTATGTCAGTGGTAACATGGGAAGCGGAAGCGTGGAAGAAATGAGCAAGTGGGTGGAATACATGACTGCTGAAGTAGGCAGTCCTATGGCGGACTTGCGCAAGAAGAACGGTCGTGAAGAGCCTTGGAAAGTGAAATACTTCGGGGTAGGCAACGAAAGCTGGGGTTGCGGTGGAAGCATGCGTCCGGAATACTATTCGGATCTTTACCGCCGTTATTCCACCTATTGCCGTAACTACAACGGCAATGTCCTGTTCAAGATTGGCAGTGGCGCGAGCGACTATGATTACAATTGGACAGAGACGCTGATGAAGAATATCGGGCATCGTATGGATGGTATCTCACTCCACTATTACACTGTGGCAGGCTGGAGCGGAAGCAAAGGGTCGGCTACACAGTTCACGGACGATGACTATTATTGGACGTTGGGCAAATGCCGTGAGATAGAAGACGTGCTGAAGCGTCACATCGCCATTATGAACCATTACGACCCGAACAAGCGGATTGCCCTTATTGTGGACGAATGGGGAACTTGGTGGGACGAGGAACCCGGTACGGTGCGTGGACACCTTTACCAGCAAAACACCATGCGTGATGCCTTTGTGGCATCGCTTACGTTTGACATTTTCCACAAGTATACCTCCCGTGTGAAGATGGCTAACATCGCACAGATAGCCAATGTGCTGCAATCGATGATCCTGACCAAAGACGACAAGATGGTGCTGACGCCCACATACCATGTGTTCGAAATGTACAATGTGCACCAAGATGCTGTTTATCTGCCTTCCGATTTGCAGTGTGCATGGCGCGATGTGCGCGATGGACGCCATTTGCCGACAGTAAGTTCCACGGCTTCGCGTGATAAAGAGGGGCGTATACACCTTTCTCTCTCGAATATCGACTTGGAGAACCCGGTGACAGTTACCATAAAATTGGATGGTGTTTCTGCCAAGACCGTTACGGGACGTATTCTGACAACCGACCACATTGACACATGTAATACATTCGAGGCACCCGATGCCGTGGTTCCGGACGGGTTTAACGGTGCCAAAGTGGGAAAGAACGGGTTGACTGTGACTCTTCCTGCCCGTTCGATTGTCACGCTCGAAGTAGGTGTCTGATGTGTACCGACTTCCGTTGAAAGTAAGAAAAAAGTATCAATCAGAACAAAAAACGACTTAATATGATAAATCGTATATCCATATTCAGTATTCTGCTGTCGGCATGCTGCTCCGCAGGATTTGCACAGGACACGAACCGTTTGGTGATAGAGGCCGGCAAGCTTGGTGCCGAAATCCCGGCTACCCTGTACGGACACTTTTTCGAGGATATCAACTTCGGTGCCGATGGAGGACTATATGCCGAGTTGGTGAAGAATCGTTCGTTCGAATTTCCTAACCATCTGCAAGGTTGGCAGACTTTCGGCAAGGTAACTGTGAGGGATGACGGTCCTTTCGACCGTAATCCCCATTACGTCCGCCTTTCGCCTGCAGGCCATGCCCATAAACACACGGGGGTAGAGAATGAAGGCTTTTTCGGTATCGGTGTCAAAGAGGGTGGACAATACCGTTTCAGCGTATGGGCACGCGGTGAAGGCGGACGTATACAGGTGGAGATAATCGACCCTGCTTCATCAGGTGATACCCAGGTGCTCGCCAAAGGCAAAGTAGAAATTACCTCAGACGAATGGACGAAATATACGTTGATTCTTACGCCATCCGTTACTTTTGCCAAAGCACACTTGCGCATTTTCCTGGATTCGGATGCCACGGTGGATTTGGAGCACATCTCCCTCTTCCCCACCGATACGTGGAAAGGACGTGAAAACGGATTGCGCAAGGACTTGGCACAGGCATTGGCCGATACGAAACCCGGTGTGTTCCGCTTCCCCGGCGGTTGCATCGTTGAAGGGACGGATCTTGCCTCGCGTTATCAGTGGAAGAACTCGGTGGGTCCGGTAGAAAACCGCCCGTTGAACGAAAACCGCTGGCAGTATACTTTCCCATACCGCTTCTATCCTGACTATTACCAGAGTTATGGTATGGGCTTCTACGAACTGTTCTTGCTGGCAGAAGACATGGGTGCGGAGGCTTTGCCCGTACTCAGTTGCGGTTTGGCATGCCAGTTCCAGAATAACAATCCTGAGTCGCATGTGCCTGTTGACAGTTTAGATGCTTATATCCAAGATGCCCTCGACCTCATCGAGTTTGCCAATGGTGGCACGGACACGCAATGGGGAAGCCTGCGTGCCGAGATGGGGCATCCTGCTCCGTTCGGATTGAAATACATTGGCATCGGCAACGAACAGTGGGGACCTGAATACCCCGCACGTCTGAAACAGTTTGTCAAGGCTATTCGCGACCGGTATCCGGATATCCGCATTGTCGGTTCATCGGGTCCTGACTCGGAGGGTGACAAATTCGACTACCTTTGGCCTGAGATGAAGAAATTGGGTGTCGACTTAGTTGACGAGCATTTCTACCGTCCCGAAGACTGGTTCCTACAGTCGGGAAGCCGCTATGATAATTACGACCGCCGAGGTCCCAAGGTATTTGCCGGCGAATACGCCTGCCACGGAAAAGGGAAAAAGTGGAACCATTTCCAGGCTTCGCTGCTGGAGGCCGCTTTCCTGACGGGTGTGGAGCGTAATGCCGATGTGGTGGAGATGGCTACGTATGCGCCGTTGCTGGCGCATGTGGAAGGTTGGCAATGGCGTCCGGATCTTATCTGGTTCGACAATCTGCGTAGTGTGCGTACGTGCAGCTGGTACGTGCAGTGTCTGTACGGCCATAACCACGGCACACGTGTTGTCCCCTTGCTGATGAACGGGAATGCTGTGAGTGGCGGGGAAGGCCAGCAGGGCTTGTTTGCCAGCTGTGTATGGGATGAACCCACGCGGAGTTACATCGTCAAGGCTGTGAATACGTCAGATATGGCTTGGCCGCTTGTGTTGGAATTTAAGGGATTGAAACGTGGCATGCAGTTGGAAAGTGAAGTGGCGTGTACTGTATTCCATTCTGATGACCCAGATGCCGAAAACACCCTTGATGACCCGGACCGTGTTGTTCCTGCCGAAAGTCATCTCACTATGGAAGGTACTTCTTTGAAAACCGAACTTCCGGCACAGACCTTTGCTGTATATCGGTTTACGTTAGGACAATAGACGATATCCATCCGTAAGCATCAACTGAAGTACACACACATGTAATTTCATGGTTATAATCACAACAAGAGCTGCAACTTTTCCGGTTGTGGCTCTTGTTGCGGTTATGTGTGCTGTTATGCTTGTTTTGCACAAATGCCGTTTGAAAATTGGGCAAGTCTGCTTACAGGCATAATAATGATTACTTATTGAGTATAATGGTATAATCGTCATAATCAATGGTTATGGTGTTGCCTTTTACTTGTCCGCTGACTCAATCGCCTTAGAAACAAAGGGAGTTATAGGCCTAATCGCCCTGTTAGTCGAATACCTTGAAGGTATAGCCTTGTGCCA
Source organism: uncultured Phocaeicola sp. (assembly GCA_964488405.1). GTDB lineage: Bacteria > Bacteroidota > Bacteroidia > Bacteroidales > Bacteroidaceae > Phocaeicola. Next base: position 14,798 of record CAZAUU010000043.1, on the reverse strand, counting down.
GTAGCCATTCGATGGAACGGGGGAGGGCATATTTTATGCGTGGTTCCGACTTGAGGGAATCATGGAAAGTGATGATGGAACCGTTGCGTACATATTTCTTTACCTTTTCGAACACCTGCTGTCCGTTGAGGTGTTTACTGTAGTCGCGTGTCACAAGGTCCCACATCACGATGCGGTATTTCTTTTTCAATACATGGTATTGTGCCAAGCGCATATGTCCGTGGGGCGGACGGAACAGGTCGGTATGCAGGTATTCGTTGGCCTTGTCGGTGTTGGCGAGGTAGTTTTGGCTCAGGTACTCGAAACCTCGGATGTGGTTGAAAGTGTGGTTCCCGATACGGTGTCCGCGTTCCACCACCATGCAGAATTCATCGTGGTGTTTGCGTACGTTATCGCCTACCATGAAGAATGTGGCTTTGATGTGGTATTGATCCAACAGGTCGAGTACCCAAGGGGTGGTTTCGGGAATAGGGCCATCATCGAAGGTGAGATAAACCGACTTCTCGTTCTTGTCCATTCGCCAGAGGGCACGGGGATAAAGCCGGCGGAGCAATAGGGGAGGTTGTTCGATAAACATGGTATTTGTTTTGTTTTCAGCCTCCGGTGCATGCAGGTTCGCCAACTGTCAGATATATGGCAGAAACTTGCATGTACCGGAGGCTTTTCCCGTTTTAGCTGTGGTTGGATGTTCCTATACGGGTTTCAAGCAATCCGTACAGGTGGTTGAACTGTTGCCGGAAATGTGCTGCCGATTCAGATTCTTTTCCGGTTTCATCCTTCAGATCTTCAAGCGATTTGCATATATCATCGAGGATGTAGAAGTGGCGCATGCATTCTTCGTACGATGAGGCAAACTTCGCGTCATTGAGGCTCATGTACCAAATGATATACTCCAATGAGTTGGTGGCCAACTGGTTGAATATATTCTCCGCTTTTGCCGTCTGGCCTAATTTTGCGTAATCATCCGCCATTTCCTTTGAACTGCTGTAGATGTAGTCATGGCGCACTGTGGTGCTTGGAATGACTTTCTCGCAATAGTCCAATGCTTTCAATGCCTTGTCGTACTTTCCTTCCTTTATCAGTTGTGAGGCTAATTGGACAAACATGCGCCGGTGTGTGTCGCACATGCGGAGTACGGTCTCGTCCAAATAGATGTCCGGATTGTCAATACCTCCGAACTTGAACTTGTGCATCAGGTTGTCGTACATCTTTTCCGAGTCGATCCGGCATCCCAGTACCGTGTTGTCAAACGGTGTGATGCGATATGCCAGTCCTTCCTGCAGGAAATTGTTGGTCAGGTTCATGTGGTTGTCCGATCCTACGGTAACCGCCATGTAGAGCGGGCGTTCCCAGTTGGTGTTGGCCAGCATTTCCAGCATCATGAGCTCACTTTTGTACAATACGCGTTTCCCCTTCAGCGAGAGGTGCATATAGTCGGGGATGGAGTCGGGCACCAACATGCCCGAACGCCTGATAGCTTCCTTGTCCAGTTTGATGACGATACTGTCCGTAGGAATCATCTGCAGTCCCTCTTTGGGCGAACGTACCCAATATTTCAGGATATTCTTCAGTTCATACGGGTTTTCTCCGAACTCTTCCTTCGCTTCTTCGGGATACTGTTTGTAGTAGTTGTTGATGGTTTCCATTACTTCCGGGCGCACGTAGACAGCCTCGTTGTGCCCCTGTACATAGTCGATGCGCTCCCATTCGATAGGCACGGAGGGTGAGTCGTAGGCCGGGCGGCGCATCTGGTCGATATACCAGTCGGTCTGCAGGTAGCTCAGGTTGCACACGCGCACATCGGTGCGGAAGCCTTCGGTCTCCTGGTTGTACCACAAGGGAAAGGTGTCGTTGTCACCGTTGGTGAAAATAATGGGATTGCCTTCCGCCTGTACTGAATTAAGGTAATTCTGTCCGAAATCGCGGCACGTATACCGTCCGCTCCGGTCGTGGTCGTCCCACGTCTGGCTTACCATTTGCAAGGGTACACACAAGCATACCACACTGGCAAGGATGGCCGACGATTTTTCGCCTAATTTCTTCTGTAGCCATCCGGCTATGGCGGCTACCCCTAAACCAATCCAGATGGCGAAAGCATAAAACGAACCGGCATAGGCATAGTCGCGCTCACGGACCTGCATAGGTGTCTGGTTCAGGTAAAGCACAATGGCAAGTCCTGTCATAAAGAACAGGAAGAACACAATCCAGAACTGCTGGATACCTTTTTCCCCATAGTATGCTTGCCAAAACAGGCCGATTAGTCCCAATATCAGTGGCAGGCAGTAAAACACGTTGTGCCCTTTATTGTTTTTCAATTCATTGGGCAACAGGGTCTGGTCGCCGACCAGTATCTTATCGATGAACGAGATGCCGGTAATCCAGTTGCCGTGTTCGATTTCCCCTTGTCCCTGTATGTCGTTCTGCCTTCCGGCAAAGTTCCACATGAAATACCTCCAGTACATGAAGTTCAGTTGGTAAATGAAAAGGAATTTCATGTTCTCCCATGGAGTGGGCACCTTCACCATCAGCATTTCGCCGCACTGGTCGTAAGGTACCTGGCGACCTTCCACTCCGCCCACCCAGTCTTCGTAGGCCTGTGCATGGGCACTGCTGTACATGCGTGGGAAAAACATGTTTTGCGCATACTTGTATTCACTTTTGTAACGCACCACCTCGTAGCTGTCTTTCTCATTGGGATGTTCCTTTTCCTTGCGCTGGTATACGGGTGCGCCTTCGGTCATGGAGTACACGCAGCCTCCCTCTACTTCTTCAAGGGCGATTTTCGAGGAATAGGCTTGCCCGTAGAACAGCGGACGTGTACCGTATTGTTCGCGTCCCAGGTATTCGCCCAATGTGAAGATGTCTTCAGGCGAGTTCTGATCCATAGGCGTATTGGCCGATGAACGAATTACGATGACGGCATACGATGAGTATCCCACCACCATCATCAGCAGACAGAGCAGGGACGTGTTCAGGGTACGTGCGCTGACACGGTATTTTTCGGGCAGATTGGCAAAAAGGTATATTGCCAGTATGGCCAGCAGGGCGATGCCTGTCAGGGCACTGCTCCAGCCATATCCGTAAAACGGGATGCCCAGCAGCCCCACGGTGGTAAGAAAAGATATGTTCATCCGTTTGCGGTTGCGTACGGTATAGCTTTCGTAAACACCCCAGACAAGGCTTGCTGCCAGCAGGATAATGTAAATGATAAGCCCGGTATTGAACGAAAAACCCATCCCGTTGACGAACAGCAATTCGAACCATCCGCCGACCTTCACAATACCCGGCACAATGCCGTACAGTACTACACCTATCAGTATCATGGACCCCGCCAATGCAGCCAAGCTTCCTTTCAGGGTGGCATTGGGCCTTTTCTTATAGTAATACACCAGCACAATGGCAGGGATGCAAAGCAGGTTCAGCAGGTGTACCCCGATGGAGAGGCCCGTAAGGTAGGCTATCAGGATGAGCCAACGGTCGCTATGGGCTTCATTTGCCCGGTTCTCCCATTTCAATATCAGCCAGAATACCACGGCGGTGAAGAGGCTGGAGTAGGCATATACCTCGCCTTCTACGGCACTGAACCAGAACGTATCGCTCCATGTATATGCCAATGCTCCCACGAGTCCCGAGCCCATGATGGTGATGATCCGTCCGGTAGTCATCTCCTTTCCTTCGGGGCAGATCAGTTTTTTTGTAAGGTGTGTGATGCTCCAGAATAGGAAGAGGATACACGCTGCACTCATTAGTGCGCTCATGGTATTCACCATGTGTGCCACTTGTGATGGGTCGCTTGCGAACTGGCTGAACAGGTTGGCGGTCAACATGAAGAATGGAGCACCGGGTGGGTGTCCTACTTCCAACTTGTATCCGGTGGTGATAAATTCGGGGCAATCCCAGAAGCTGGCGGTAGGCTCGATGGTCATGCAATATGTGAACGCCGCAACGAGAAATGTGAGCCAACCTACCAGGTTGTTGATTTTGTTGTATTGTTTCATCAGTGAATTTTTTGTTCGCTTTAAGTTATAAGCCACATAAATCGGCGCAAAGATAGTGATTTTCACTTCAGCACAGGTAAGCGGCAGGTAGTTTTTCGTTTTTTTATATTACGATGTCGATTTGCTTCTGTACTTAAAATTGTGCAAAACTTTATCTACACGTTTTTGTGGGCGAAGTCTGAATATCAACCGTGCGGGTGGTTCTTCAGGATGCGGTGGGGGAGGTTGCCGTGTCCTAACAGATCTATCGGGCAGCCGAAATGCGTTTCAATCCATTCCGTAGGGATTTCCGTGTCGGGATGATAGTCTATCGTCCGGTTGACACAGGCGATGGACTTGACGTTCTGCAGGATAGTGCCGATGTCGTGGCTGACGAGTACGATGGCACGTTCGCGGTTGATTTCTTCCAGCAGCGAATAGAGCTGTGCCTCAAAACGCTTGTCGATGTAGGTGTCTGGTTCGTCTAAGATGACTATCTGTGGGTTGGATATGAGGGCACGTCCCAGCAGGGCACGTTGCAGTTGTCCTCCGCTCAGCTGTCCGACCGGGCGGCGTTCCAGTCCTTCCAATCCCATGCGTGCAATCATCTGGTGTGCCTGTTCGTGTTGGGTGTGTGTGAACCGACGTAACAGGGATTTTTGCTTGTTCAGCCCCGACAGCACCACCTCGTACACCGAGATGGGAAACTTTTTGTCGATATGGGAGTATTGGGGCAGGTATCCCATGCTGATTTCGGTCGTTTCGTTTCCTTCCTGGTAGAAGTGTATTTTGCCCGAAAGGGGAGGAATCAGGCCCAACATGAGTTTGACCAATGTGGTTTTTCCACCCCCGTTGGGACCTATGATACCGAGGAAGTCGCGTTCGTACACGGTCAGGTTGACATGTTCCAACACCGTTTTGTGGTTATAGGCGGCGGAGATTTCTGTCATTTGTAGGATAGGAGGGTATTTCATGGCAGGGTAGGGGGATTAGTGTGCCAGTGCACGGGCAATATGTATCATTTCTTCATTCCAATGGTAACTGAGCGGATTGATGGTCACGACAGGAACTTGCAACTCGGCGGCTATCACTTCGGCATTGCGTGTGTCGAATTCCTTCTGTACGAAGACCGTTCCTACCTGTATCTGCCGGCACTGGCGTATCAAGGTGCGGAGTCGGGCTGGTGAGGGTTCCTTGCCCCCTTCTTCAATGCTGATTTGTGTCAGGCCGTAGTCGCGGGCGAAGTATGAAAGTGCCGGATGGTAAATCAGAAAAGCCTTTTCACCATGTTGCAAGTATGTGCGTATCTCCCGTCCGGTTTGTGCGAGTATGGTTTGAAGCGTGTCCAGGCGTTGCCGGTAATATGTTGTCCCGTCCGGGTCGATCTGGCACAATGCGCGGAAGATATTCCCGGCAATGATGTGGGCATTGTCCACGGAAGTCCATACGTGCGGCTCCACCCCACCTGCATGCGTGTGCTCTCCTTCTGTTTCCCGTATTAGCGCAATACCTTCCGAGAGGTCGAAGAAAGGCACATCTCGTGCATTCTCCTGCAGTTTGTCCGCCCATGCCTGCTCGTAGCCTATGTGGCCGATGCGCAGGAAGGCACGGCTTTTGCTTAATGTGATCAGCTGTTGGGGCGTGGGGTCGTAGGTCTCGGGGCTGTTGCCTTCGGGGACCATGCTTACTATGCGGAACCGCTCGCCAGCAACCGTTTCGGCGAAGTAACGCAATGGTTCGATACTGACTGTGATGGTAGTTTCCGGCAGGGCAGTCTGTTTGTTATGGCGGCAGGCAGTGAAGAGCAGTACAAAGAAAAGTATGGAATAAGTTTTCATGTGCTTACGGTATTTCGCCTGCAAAAATACATAAATTCCGGCGGAGTACATATACCGCAAACATCTGCCTTCTTTTTAATGATGTGTTAAATAAATACAAAAGGAAGGGGAGTAAAGGTTACAAGCGAAAGATTATTTTGATACTTTTGCACTCGGTTTTAAGAATAGAATTTACAGATTTATGGTTGTATGGAAGGTATATAATGTCCGTTCGGACAATAAAATCCACGATTTCCACTCGTGGGGGACCGCCGTGTTGTATTAATGACCATACTTGATTTTCTCGACTTTTCTTTTTTAATATTTTATATTTAAAATCCCGTTATTTTATGACCAAAAACTTTTGGATGGTGGTGCTTTGTATAGAAGCACTATGTAGCCCGTATATGTATGCCCAGACCCGTACGATGGGCATCGATGAGATGTTCCGGCTTGCTGATGAAAACAGCCGGAGCATACAGACTTACCGGATCGGACGTGAGGCGGCGTCTGAGGCACTGAAGGCGGCGAAGGCGCAGCGTCTGCCCGACATCAGCGCATCCGCTTCTGCCAGTTACTGGGGGAACGGCAGACTTTGGGATCGTGACTTTGGCAATGCCACGAAAATAGATATGCCACACTTCGGCAATAATTTTGCTGTTGAGGCGGAGCAGGTGGTCTATGCCGGGGGTGCGATACAGAGTGGCATCGAACTTGCGGAACTCGACAGGCAGGTGGCGGAGTTGGATTGGGAGAAAAACCGGCAGGACATCCGCTTTCTGCTGTTGGGGCATTACCTTGACCTATACAAGTTACACAACCAGATGAGGGTGATAGAGGAAAACCTTGTCCTTGCCGACCGTGTGATAGCCGACATGCAGGCGCGCCGCGAACAGGGCACGGCACTGAAAAATGACATTACCCGCTACGAACTGCAGCGGGAAAAACTGAAGCTGCAACGGGCAAAGGTGGAAGATGCCTGCAAAATCATGAACCACAGGCTGGTGACTACCCTTCACCTGGATGAAGGGACGGTAATCGTGCCCGATACCACTTTGTTAGGAACCGAAGTGCAGGCGCTGAATGAAGCCTATTGGCAGGAGCTTGCCTCACAGACCAATATCGACCTCCGTCAGGCGGAAACGGGCATCGAGGTGAAACGGCAGTTGCTGAAACGCGAACGTTCTGAACGTCTGCCGAAAGTTACGCTTTTTGCCGCCGACCATTTGGACGGGCCGATTACCATTGAAGTGCCCGTGCTGGACAACAATTTCAATTACTGGTATGTGGGGGTCAGCGTGAGTTACAATTTTTCATCGCTTTTCAAGAACGGGCGCAAGCTGAAGCAGGCACGCCTGAACGTGCAACGGGCAGAAGCAACCCACCTGCTTGCGCAAGAGCAGGTGGAGAATACCGTGCAGGCGGCCTATACCAATTTCCTAACCGCTTTTACCGAACTGCAGACGCAGGAAAAGAGCGTGCAGCTTGCCGACGAGAACTACAGTGTGACCAGCAACCGCTACCGGAACGAACTGGCTCTGCTGACCGACATGTTGGACGCAAGCAACACGAAGCTGGATGCCGGCCTGGCATTGGTAAATGCCCGCATCGACCTGATATACCATTATTATAAAATGAAATATTTGACACATACTTTATGATTATGATGACCAGAAAACTTAAAAAGCAGATTTACAATTTCGTGGTGATATCCTTGCTGGTAGTCGGCTTGGTTTATGTGTGTTCACGTTTCCTGCATCCGGGTGTGGTATATACCGACAATGCCCAGATAAAGCAGCACATCACTCCCGTCAATACCCGTGTGCAGGGGTTTGTCAAGAAAATCTATTTTGAGGAATACCAGCCTGTGCACAAGGGTGATACGCTGGTAGTGATAGAGGATGCCGAGTTCCGCCTGCGTCTTGCCCAGGCAGAAGCAGACCTGGCAAACGCCTTGTCGGGAAGCCGGGCTACATCGACCGGCATAGCCACTACGCAAAACAACCTGCGTGTGGACGATGCAGGTATCGAAGAGGTGCGTGTACAGATGCAGAATGCCGAGCGCGAATGGCACCGTTACAAGAAATTGTTGGAACAGGATGCCGTGACACGTCAGCAATACGATGGGGTGTATACCACATACGAGGCGTGCAAGGCGCGTTATGAACAACTGCAGCATGCCAAGCGGTCTACCTCCCTTGCCAAGGACGAGCAGGCACACCGCTTGAAGCAAAATGAGGCGGGTATCCGGTTGGCAGAGGCGGAAGTGGAACTGGCCAAGCTGAACCTGTCGTACACGGTGATTCTTGCCACATGTGACGGGGTAACCGGACGCAAGGATATCCACGAAGGCCAGCTTGTACAGCCCGGACAGACCATGGTGGACATTGTGGACGGGGATGACCTGTGGGTCATTGCCAATTACCGCGAGACGCAGCTTCCACACATCTACGTGGGGGCGGAGGTGACACTGACCGCCGATGCCGTGCCGGGAGTGACCTATACCGGCATTGTGGAGTCGATTTCGGACGCCACGGGAGCAGCCTTTTCCCTCATCCCGCAAGACAATGCCACGGGCAACTTCGTGAAGGTGGAACAACGTGTACCTGTCCGTATCAGCCTCGAAGGGAACGATGCCGAAAACTTGAAACGCCTCCGTGCGGGGTTCAATGTAGAATGTAAAGTAAAACGCTGATATGGGAGCACCCGTACTGAACGGCCCGTTTACGATGCCGATGTTCCGCAGCTTCGTACCCCGGGTTATACAACCGTGGATTTACATCTTCTTTGCCGTCACTTTCCAGCTTTCCGGAGGGCTTTACCTCGGTATGCTGAACGAGATGATGGGTGAGACCACCCTGATGCGGGAAGACCTGATGATGTGCCTTTATGCCAATTTGGCGGGTATGGCGATTTATTTTCCCGTGCTGTTCCGTATGAAGTTCCGTTTCACCAACAAGACGCTGCTTACGGCGTCTGCATTGGGTGTGTTTGTCTGCAATGTGGCTGCTCCCCATATCACTTTCCTGCCCTTGCTTTGGGCAGTGTGTTTCGTGGAGGGCATCTGCAAGATACAGGGTACCTTCGAGTGCATGTCGAATATTCAGCTTTGGATGACACCCAAGCGCGACTTCACGGTGTTCTTTCCCATGTTGCACATCATCATATTGGGTTGCATGCAAGTGTCCGACCTCATCGCCACCTACCTGATGTACTACTATCACTGGACGTACATGCACTGGTTCGTGGCGGGACTGATGCTGGTCGATCTGTTGGTCATCACTGCCTGTACGCGGCATTTCCGGATAATCAAGAAGTTCCCGCTCTTCGGCATCGATTGGTTGGGGGCGTTGCTTTGGGCGTTGTTGCTGCTGGAAGTAGCCTTTTTTTTCGATTACGGCAGTTGGTACGACTGGTGGGACAGCCCTGTCATCCGCACCCTGGCGGTAGTCATCGTGGTTACGCTGGCGGTCTGCATCGGGCGTATGTTCAGTATCCGCCATCCTTATCTCGAACCGAAGATGTGGACGTATAAGCACCTGCTTCCGGTGTTGGTTCTCATCACGATGGTGGAAATTCTTCTTGCCACCGAGAATGTGCTGGAAGAGACATTTTATGAAAATGTGATGCACTACGAAGCATTGACCGGTGTACGGATGGACTGGCTTGTCCTTGTCGGTATAGTGGCTGGATGTTTGTTTTCCTTGTGGTGGATGCACATTCGCCGTTTCAGCTACCTGCGCCTGATAACCGTGGGCATCGCGATGCTGGCGTGCTACCTGTTGGGGTGTTACTTTACATTGTCCGCCGACATCCATATCTCGCAGCTTTACCTGCCTGTGGTGTGCCGGGGATTCGCTTATGCCGTGTTGAGCGCCACATTTTTCGTCTGTCTTGAAGAAATCATGACGTTCCAGCATTTTTTCCAGGCACTGAGTGTATTCAACATGCTCCACATGGTGATGGGTGGTGTGTTGGGGGCTGCCATATATGGCGAAGGACTGTCTTATTACGTGGCAGACAATCTGGTGCGTTACGGGTCGGCAGTAGACAATGTGGCATTCAGTTCTTCACCTTTTGCCATAGGCGAATATATGGAAGGCTTTATTTCACGGATGATGGAGGTGAGCATCAAGCAGATTTACGGTTGGGTTGTCTATGCTTGTATCCTGCTGTTCCTTCTCTTCCTGCTTTACGACATGCCTATCCGTCGTGAGTTGAAACGCATACCGGGTTGGCGTGCCCTGCGCCAGGAAGTGGCAGATAAACTGAAACAGAAAGACTGAAAGCGCCTTTCTGTTTCCCCAAGTCTGTTGTAGGCACAGATAATCCTCTGTTGAGGTAAATTATCCGTCTGCAACAGATTTAGTTTTTATGATATTATCCAACCATTTTCCCTGCAAAAATCATCTGCCATACAAATAGATCTCAATAGTTTTAGCTTCTGAGAACACTGTAGTAATCGTTTGAATGTTATTTAGTCGTCCCTTAAAAACTATATTTTAGCGGGATTGTCAAACGGCAGCATCTCGCTGATTTTTCGATAAAGCGCAAAAAGGTCCTCATTGCCCTTTTGAAGTTGTATGCGGCAGCGGCCGGCATAACGTTCACCGCATCCCCGAACACACTTTTATAAAAGTTGCGTCCTAATCCTAAGCGGTGGTCACTTTTTAAATGCCTTATTGTCGGCTCTATCCCCGTACACTTGCAGAAGAGCCGGTGTTTCTTCCTGCGTGTATGATAACTGTCTCCGGCAAGGCATCTGATTTTCCGTCCCGTAACACGCTCCATCTGCCTGAGGCTTTCCTCTATGGTATGACCATCATATTCATTACGTAAAGATTTTGCTCACAATATGATACCGCCCGAAGAACGTATGATGGACACCTTGTTTCCGGAACCACGCTTTTGCGAAAGCACCCGTTCAAAAAGCGCAGGCTGTCCGTCAAAGCGGCGGTTGCCTTTCAGATTCCTGCGTAGTTCCCTGACCGGGCGTCCGGCTATTGTACGCAGCCTGCAGTCGGCACGCGGAGCCTTCGCACGGTATCCGGGCTGTACAGATACAAAAACTTAAAGAATATATCATCATATTTTATTGATTATCAAACTTGATGGCTATATTTAAGGGTTGACTATTTGGCACTATAAACTTTTGTCGCTATATTCCTATTTCTCAAAGAAATAAATTCTGGTGCTTATATCGAATCTCACGAAAATAAGAAACATCATTTCAATGTTAAAGTTTGATTTTTAAACAGATTACGAAGTAAAAAAATAGTCATTTTTAGGTATTGTGGCACACCCATCTCCAACCTAACTTTGCAATCAGAAAAAGTAAAGTTATCAATTAGGAGTTGTTTATTTAATTTAAAGCTAACCAAAATGACAGCAAAAATTTTAGAATTAAGATTTCTTTGGGGCATGATTGCCATTATGACACTATGTTTTACTGCTTGCAGTGACAATGACGAATTCAGCGGAAATGACGGAGAAGAGAGTACAGCTACAGAAGAAAATACGTCTGCTACATCGATAGCCGGCTCCTTTGACAACGGCGACTATACTGCCTACGACAGTTGGACTTACATCAATTTGGAAACGGGAGAAAGCGAAACGCAAGAAGATGCCACAGAGTGGATTTACACCGATGGGAGTGTGCGTGAGGCTTATACTCCCGAGGACCTTTCCATTGAATGGCACATCGCTATACATCGGTATGAAATCAAGACCAACGGCGGCAGCGCCTACGACACGGAAGAAACCAGCATGAATGCGATAACAACCTGTCCCACCGGAGTGACTTTTACAGCAGACACTTACGTGGATTACGGTACAAATGACGACTTGGAAGTCATTACCGACATGACCAATATGATGTCGGGGAGCGTGGGGTATGCGTCCAACCCGCAGCTGAACATCGTATTGTGCGGATGGGTAGAGAAGACGGCAACCGGTTCGATGCCTCCCACTCTCTATACCCCCACGGGACACGTTTACGTGGTGACCTTTGAAGACGGGGGCTGGGCCAAACTGTTGTTCTCTTACGCAGGAAATACAACTTCCGGCTCATCGGGATATATCACTTGGAGCTATGAATACTATCCCGCAGAATAATGAAAAGTTTATTTAATAAGGTATTGTTCTTCCTGCTGGCAGCAACAATGTATGCTTCTTCCTATGCAGAGAACAATGATTCGGCAGTTGGTGCCGACAAACGTTATCCATACGTCATAGAAGGTGTGGTGGTGGATGATGCGGGCGAACCGGTTCCTGGAGCAACGGTACGCATCACAGGGACAACTTTAGGGGCGGGAACCAATACACAGGGTGAATTCAGCATCCGTATGAGGGATAACAAGGAATACACGTTGCAAGTGTCCTTCATTGGCTATACTCCGATAGAAGAGACTGTTACACCAGCCCGAGAAGGCGAACGGGTAGTGAGAATCACGCTGAAAGCGGCCTCCAACTCGCTCGATGAAGTGGTGGTGACGGGTCAATTCATCGAGAAGCCGCTCAAAGATGTTCCCGTATTGACACGGGTGGTATCGCAAAGGGATATCCAGGCCCTCAACCCCCAAAGCTTCGAGCAACTGTTGCAATACGAACTGCCTGGCATACAGATAGGTTATAACAGCATGAGCCAATTGCCGGAAATCACCTATATGGGTATGGGTGGTGAATACATCTTGTTTCTCATCGATGGGGAACGGATAAGCGGCGAAGGAGCCGACCACAACGTGGATTTTACGCGTTTCAATGTAGACGACATCGAACGCATCGAGATTGTCAAGGGTTCGCAGTCTACCATCTACGGGTCGAGCGCATTGGGCGGCGTGGTCAATATCATCACCAAGAGCGCATCCAAGCCGTTTACGGGAAACCTCAATGCCCGCTATGCAGGTACCAACGGACAGAAGTACACCGGTTCGGCAGGTTTCAAAAGAGACAGGCTGACCTCATACACCAGTTTGACTTACCGCACACGCGACACTTACTCCATCAGCGATGAAGACGAGGATGGTACTACAAGCAGCACCACGGTATACGGATACAGCATCTGGGATGTCATGCAGAAATTGGGTTACACATTCAACGAACGGTTGAGTGTTGACCTGAAAGGTACGTACTATCATAATAAGCGCGACCGACGCGACGGTTATCTCTACCAGGATTTCTACAGCGACTATGCCATAAACGCAAAGGTGAAGTACCTGATTACCGAAAACCAGCAGCTTGTCCTGTCTTATACGTTCGACAATTATAAGAAAGATAAAGACTATTACATTGCCGGAACCACAAGTACCGACTACCGCAACCGTACTCATACCCCGAGGATAGATTATACGGGTACTTTCGGGAAGCACACGGTGAGTATAGGTTCGGAGGGCTATTTCGAGTATTTGAAGCATTATTTCATGCCCGACTCTTCGTCGGTAACGGGGAACAGTGTGGCCGTCTATGCCCAAGAAGACTGGAAAGCCATGGAGAATTTCAATGTGGTGATAGGAGTACGTGCCGACTGGCACGAAAAATACGCTTGGCATGTTACGCCCAAGGTGAGCTTCCTCTACCGCCCATGGAAACCTTTTGCCATCCGTGCGGGATACTCGCAGGGATTCCGCTCGCCTTCGCTCAAGGAATTGTATCAGGAATATGACATGGGTGGACTGGGTATCTTTATGCTCTATGGCAATGAAAACCTGAAGCCGGAAACGAGTCATCAGGTGTCTTTGTCAATGGAGTACAACAGAAATGGACTGTACCTGTCGGCCTCGGCTGCACACAACCGGTTCAGGAACAAGATTTCCTACCAGTATCTTAATGATGGAACGACCGACATGCGTTACGAAAATGCCGAAAAAGCCCGTACAACCAGTATGGAAGCCATTGCACGCTATAACTTCAACTTTGGCCTGACGGTAACAGGTTCGTATGCTTTCACCGATGATTACGAAGATACGGCAGGCTACAACACTTCGTATGTACGTCCGCACACAGCCACTTTCAACCTGCTCTACTCGCGTAAGTTTGGAAATATCGGCACGAATGTATCGCTCAACGGGCAATGGGCCTGTCCTTTCGACCGTTACAGCGTGAGCACGTCGGATGACGGGGAGGTGACAGCCACCCAATATTCCTATGGCTCGCGTACCATGTGTTCGCTCAATGCCGGTGTAAAGTTGCCACGCGGCATTTCCCTGAATGTGGGACTGGACAACCTGTTCAACCATAAGGACAAATCGACCGAAAGCGGTTTGCAGGTACCGCAGAAAGGTATCAGTGTGGTAGGTACCATTAACCTGAACCTGGAAGAAATGTTCAGGCTGTAGGAAACCTTCTGCCGGGGGGAAGCCGGATCCCGCACAGGATATCCTTTTCCCGCAGGGCAGGAAAATAACAGAAACCACCATACTTCTCCTGGCGAACCCCGGGGGAGGTATGTTCTATTAAATGACGTAACTTTTTAAAACAACAGACTTGTACGTAATGAAAAAGAAACATTTTCTGATTTCCGGCATTGCCGTGATTGCTTTGATTGCGATATGGTTGGGGCTTCGTGCATGGGTGCTCCCTACACATATCGCATTCGTACATTACCAAATTACCACTCTTGGTGAAATATCAAAAGCCAACGACAACCCTTTTATCAAAATCAGCGAACTGCCCGTCGAGGAAATCGACCGCGTGGGCAACTTCGACATGGTGTTTATCAATGGCATGGGGCTGCGCATCACCGAAGACCAACGTGCTATTATCCAGAAAGCGGCCGACAAGGGTACGCCCATTTTCAGCTCGGCAGTAACCAACCCGGCCAATAACATCAATTCCTTAGATTCTATCCGGCGCGACAGTATCATGGCCTTTTTGGGCAACGGCGGACGACGTAACTATCGTAGTCTGCTTAATTACGTCCGTAAGGACATCGACGGGAAATTGGTGTCGGTTCGCGAGCCGGAGCCGGTGGCAAGACGCTCGAACGACCTGATGTACCATCCCAACG
>CAZAUU010000042.1:0-20749 GCA_964488405.1 uncultured Phocaeicola sp. | reverse complement strand
CTGTGCAAAGTTGTAAATTATCGAATTATTAACTAACTGCAAATGTACGACGTTAATGTTATTTTAAGACTTGGAATGTGAAGAAATTCGGATTTATATTGTTACTTTGTATCGTTGCATTGATATATGCTTGCGATCCTTCCATCGACCGTCAGGGAATGGAATTTCGCGTAACCGACCGACAGTGCAATGTTAATCATATGGGCGTTGTAACCATTTCTCGAGGGTTATAATCCGGACGATACGTTAGTAGATAAGGAGTTACAAGTCACTGTCGATGTTTTGACAGAATAAAAACAGTTTTTTACCAAATAAGTAACAAGTATTATGAAAAACAAGCTGATTTGTTGTGGAATCCTGGCAGGCGGGTTGGCTGCGTGCAACCAGCCTGCTACCGATGTGATTCGTCTGAACCAAGTGGGTTATTTCCCTTCGCAAGAGAAAGTGGCCGTGGCGAACGCGGTAGGCGTGAAAGATTTTTCTGTGGTAAATGCAACTACCGGTGAAGAGGTGTTAAAAGGTGCCACCTCAATGACAGTGCCCAACGCGTGGGCCACCCAAGCGAGCACCACAATGAATTTCAGTTCCATTACTCAGCCGGGACATTACCTGTTATTGGCGGGAGGAGATACGGCAGCTTTCGAGATTAAGGACAGACCATTGGCTGTTGTGGCCGATGCGGCCTTGAAGTCGTTTTACTATCAGCGTACAGCCATACCCATAGAGGAGCAGTATGCAGGTCGGTGGAACCGTCCTGCCGGTCATCCGGATACCGATGTACAGATTCATCCCAGTGCTGCTGGTCCTACGCGCAAAGCGGGCGACGTAATCTCTTCGTCCAAGGGTTGGTATGACGCCGGCGATTACAACAAGTATGTGGTCAATTCTGCATATAGCATCGGACTGATGCAGGCCATTTACCGTCTTTTCCCCGATTACTTTGCCAAGCAGAAAGTGAATATCCCTGAGAGCGACAACAGTACGCCTGACCTGCTGGACGAGATGCACTATAACCTGAGCTGGCTGCTGACCATGCAAGATCCTGCCGATGGAGGTGTCTATCACAAACTAACCACTCCGAATTTCGAGGGCTTTGTCAAGCCAACGGAGTGCAAACAACAGCGCTACGTGGTGCAGAAGTCCGTGACGGCTGCCTTGGACTTCGCTGCCGCTATGGCGCAGGCCTCAATGATTTTCAAGCCCTATCAGAAAGATTATCCCGGTTTTGCCGCACAAGCCTTGCGGGCTGCCGAACGGGCCTATGCCTGGGCCGAGAAGAATCCTGATGCTTTCTATAAGCAGGCAGACATCAACAAAGAGTATGACCCCGACATCAATACCGGTGAGTATGGCGACACTGACGCAACGGATGAACTCTTTTGGGCTGCTTCCGAGTTATATTATGCCACGGGCAAGCAGGCTTACCTGATTAAGGCTGTGAAGTCGGCGCCTCGTACCTATTCTGTACCTTCGTGGGGAAGCACCTCGGCCCTTGGGGGCTTTGTCTGGCTGTTACCCGATCGGCAGTTGAAGGGAGTAACAGAAAAAGCCCTGCACAGTTCGCTGAAGAGTTATCTGTTGTCTTATGCCGCCAACGCCGTGAAGGGAGCCAACCAAGCTGCTTTCTACGCGCCCTATGGCGATGATGAGAGCGACTTCTTCTGGGGTTGCCTGTCCGAACAGTGTGCCAACCAGGCCACGACGCTGGTTTATGCTTACCTGATCGGTGGGAATAATAGCTTCCTGACGAATGCTTATCGCAACATGGACTACATCTTGGGTCGTAACCCCTTGGGCTATTGCTACGTGACGGGGCTGGGTACGAAGAGCCCCTTGCATCCACATCACCGTCTGTCGGCATCGGACGGCATCGAAGCCCCCATACCTGGTTTTCTGGTAGGCGGACCTAATCCCGGACAGCAAGACAAGGAGTCGGGTGTTACTTATCCCTCGTCCTTGCCGGATGAATCGTATGTAGATGTGGAAGCATCGTATGCTTCGAACGAGATAGCCATCAACTGGAGTGCCGGTCTGGTAGCCGCAGCCTCTGCGTTGGATGCGCTTAGCCAGCGTGATATCGCAGCAGAATAAGGCGTTGAATGGCCGTAATACAGTTCATCCATGTTGAAGACGATGCTGCCTTGGGACACGCCGGCAAAAGACATGTCCCAAGACAGGTCGTTCTTCATAATTTACCATCCTGCCTTGTCGTTCTTCGCACACGATTAAGGCCTGGTACAAACCCCATCGAGGCCGACGGCAAAGAACCGATGCCCGCCCATCCGAGGGAATTGAGGAAGGAATGCCGGCACCGCAGGGTGCGTGTTGCTTTAGGCAGAGAGCTGGCTGCTGCCGCAAAAGACCAGCAACAGTTAGGATAAAAATTGTCTTTTTCATTCTCAACGCAAGTTTATTCTTACTTTTAATTTTCTGATAAACAGACATAAACCATACGAGTGAGGTATCCTGTCTTCACACCCCGGCGCTGTGAGTGTAACGACTATGCGGACGCAGGCTTGTAGCAGGGGCGTATAGAGTTCATCCGCCTGTTGACGTATATAGATTCCTATCTGACTTGTTTTTGAAATCCTTTGTAAGAATGTGGTGGCAACTTCACGCGGAAATGGACTCCGGCAGGCATGCCAAGACGATTCTGAGTCGGCGAGACAGGCTCGGGATGCGTCAGAATTCCGTTTTCCAGGTTTTTCAGCCGGGCGATGTGTTCGTCGCTGAATACCAGGTCGATCTCTACAGGTTCGTCGTTGAAGTTTTCCACCACCAGCGTGCCGTTGTCGTAGACGAACAGACCCACCTTAGACGGTCCTTCGATATATACGCCCAGGTCGCGGCTGCAAATACGGCGCACGACGTTCAGTGCTTCGGCCGGATAGTCGTAGAGGTTGCCCAGATCATCGGGAATGGTCAGCACGTAGAGGTTACCGCTGGCGTAGGGGGCGCGCAGCAGGATGGGATAGCCCGATACGCCACCCGCCAGCGGACGTCCGGCGCTCACCAGCTCCCAGGCATCGTTGGTGTAATATTGCACCTGCGGGATGAGTAGCGTGCGTCTGGATCTGCCGTGGTGTCCGAAGTCGTCTACCAAAGCTTTCAAATCGGTGCAGCGCAACTCGGCAATCTCGGTGATACGCTGGGGAATGGCTTTCAGCAGTCCACTGGTGACAATCACATCGTGACCGGAGAGCAGTTGGCGCTTGATGTGCTCCACGATTTGCGGATCTTTGGCCGACTGAGCTGTGAGCAATACCACCTGCTGGTATTCGGGGAAGGAGGGATACATGTCCATTGGCAGTCCAGCCATGCCCAGGTAGTTTGGCAAGAAATCTTCACCTTCAGCATGGAAAGGCTTATAGGACTTGATGCCGATGGGATTGCCCAGCTTGCCCACCAGACGGTCGGTCTGTTTCAGTACCACGTCGGCGATGCGGGCCATGGTGGTGGGCTGGATGGTATTTTCGTCTTTCAGCCAGATGGATGCCGTCACCTCGTCGTAACGGAAGCTCGTGGTATTGTCCTGCCACGGGGTACGTTGCTGAGGGGTCAGTTTGACGCCCAGCAGTTGATGGTAGGCAAAAAGGATGATTTCAGGTGCTTTGGCCAGCATCGTCAGGTGCAATTGCTCGGCATAGCGATCTATGCCCATTTCCAGTCCGCCTGCATCTACCCATCCGCCGCCATTGTATCCCGGACGCAAGTTGTGGAAATAACGGATGATATTATAGCTCAGGTAGTTCTGCAAATGCTGGTTGCCGGCCGGATCGCGCGTTTCGGTACCTGTCCAGACGCCATCGAAAAGCATCGGTCCTTCCTCCAGATCGAAACCCAGGCCTTGGAAATGATCGTACCAATTGGGGTATTTGATGATGACCTTCACATCGGGGTTGATCCGTTTGGCTGGGGCTAATACCAGGTCGCGACCAGCTTCAGTCATCAGTTGTAGGCGATATTCCGTCCAACTGCGGTTGCCCTTGGCAGCGATTTCTTCGGGTGATTTACAGTTGGTGAAGAAGAAGTCGTCCAGGATAAACTCATCGAAGTGTCTAGTGGTGAATTCGGCAATCTCCTGCACCTTCTGGCGGTGCTCGGGGTTGGAGTAGCAGAAGGTTTCGAAGTTATTGGACTCATCGATAGTATACGTAATGCCACCGGCGGTTTCAATGCCCCGCTCGTGGAAAAATCGCTTGGCTTGTTCGATGGTGGTGTCATCTACCAGTAGCAGGTCACGGTGCGTTTCCAGATAGATCTTGTCCACGTCCAGTTGTTGCGAGATGACCGTCCACGTGGAGTCCAGCCACTGCGGGTCTTTCATCTTGTTTACTTCGTAGGCGCGTACATAGATGGATACCTTGAAGTTTTCATACGCCGACTTGGCTGAGGCCGGCGAGGCTGCCGCCCCATACGTGCAGAGGGCGGCGGCAGCCAGCAATCGGGTGAAGAATCGTTTACTCATGACCATTCAGTATTTGTCTGGATGCCAGCACCATGTAGGTGAACCAAGTGGCATGTCCGCCCAGGCAGTATTCGCCCTCCTGCCACAGGAAGGGGAAGCGGAGCAGTTCGGGCAAGTCAGGTCGGATAAGGTTGGTGCCCGGCGATACACCACCGGGGATGTACGACCAATCGGCACGGTTGGTGCCGTAGGCTTGCTTCATGGTCTCGGCTCCGACGCCCGTCACGAAGGCCGATTGGTTGTGGCCCGGGTGCATGCCCAGCAGGTATTGCATGGAGTCGAAGATATAATCCGGTCCAAACAGGTCGGGATAGGCTGCGTTCAGGTAACAGTAGTTGTAACCCAAGTGTTGAGGTTCCCAGGAGCCGGACGAACGATTGCCGCGGTCATGAGGCACACCATAGGGAGTTTTGGCGGCATTCTCCTGGTACATGGCTTGTAGCCTGGGAAGCGCTTGCCGTACCGCCTTGCTGAAGTGCGCGTCGCTCACAGCCTGGTCGAAACGTCCGATGAACCAACCTGTCTGGATGATGTGTTTACAGATGTAATCACAGTTGTCCAGTACAAAATCACGATAGTTATCCCCGCGGGTAGTCAGGTAGAGTTCGACGGCAGCGTGCAGTTTGGTGCCGAGCAGGTAGTCGTTGTCACAGCGAGTGCAGTCGTACAGTTGCCGGGCGATGTTCAGACAATCATCGGCCAGGGTATCGTTGTAACCATTCTTCAACACGCGGGCGATACCGGCCATCCAGGCTGCCACTTGCAGTTCACGTCCTGGGTTATCCTCGGTGAACACCCAACGGTCGTCTGCATTGCCGCTGACGTTGTCCGTGTGTGTGCAGGCATCTCCCAGATGGACATATTGCCGTACGGTGGGACAGATAATGCCACGGTACAGTCTTCCCAAGGCTTTCCATCCAGCTACGACGGTCAGGGCACCGTTCTCCACTTGTTGCAAGAAGTCGTTTTTACCATCGGGCTGGTGAATCTCCACTACCTTGTTGGTAAAGTCGATGGTCGTTTCGTCCCAATAGGCATCTAAGTTTTCGCAGGCCATGGCCAGTATGTAGGCTTCGCCGGCTTGTGATTCCACGCGAAGGTCATAATCGCCAGCGTCATGCCAGCCACCGATGTTCAGCCCCGGCACGATATCACCCGGCCGATACTTGCATAGGGTAGAAGGGCCTTGCGTATAACCATCGATGTGGTTGATATCTGTCTGAGCCATGCGGGCATCGTCGTGATGGCAATAACCGTGCCATACACGATATTTGTCGTTGATGCGCATGTGGCACATCTGCACGGGCAAGAAGTATTCTATCTCGGCCTGCCAAACGCCTTTATCCCAGATGTTGCGTGCGATGCGGAAGACCGGCGAAACGGCTTCGCCATATTGCACCTGGTAGAGGCCCTCTTCCTTGACCTCGGAGAAGTCAAATTGCAGGTAATGGTAGCGTAGGAAGTTACCCCAATCTTTGGCGGCTGTCTGTTTGACGGCTGTGCGCCCTTCGTCGGTGATACGGTAAAGTGTGGGTTGGAGGAACTGCGTATCGCGTTTGTCCAGTTCGATGACGGCCATCTTCTTCTGATTGGGATGATAGCCTACTTGTGAGGTCTGTACAACCGGACCGTAGTGCCACTCCTTGACAACATTGGGGCGGATAATCCATTCGGCAGCGTGTTTGGAGGTACCAGTGGGGAACTCGGTGCGCAAAATGAACCATCCATTGTTGTGGTTGATGCGTCCGTCATACAGTTTCAGTTCGCCTTGGCGGCTTTCGATAGTGACTTTGCCTAGTGGTTCATGGGGATTCAGCACGAAAGTGTGGCCGACCGCCAGTGGTGCAGAAACGATGTCATCGGCAATCATCGGGTTATACGTCTTGCGATCCAGCAACAGTTGGTTCAGGTCAGCCTTTCCTTCGGGATTGAAATCGCCGATGTGTTCAGTGTTTGAGGACTGCCGTTGCGTGGGACCGAAAGGTTGATGTGGGAAGAGACCGGTTTCTCCGTTCATCATCCAGGGCTGGCCCAGCAGGGTGGAAGGCACCAGTTCCAAATTGAAACCCAGCTTGCCGGCAAAGCGTTCGGGTACGGGTTTGTCCAGGTCGACGCTGAGTACCAGGTGGTCGTCTTCGCCTTTGACACGGATGGTATAGCTGAAAGCAAAGTCGGGATAAAGCATGGGGTTGAAACCCGCCATGTGCTTGCTGCTATCAGGGTAACTCAGGGTAACGCGGATTTCATTGGCCTCTTTGTCCACAACACGGCTGCGCAGCTTGGGCAGTCCTTGCCATTGTCCTTGTGAGATTTCGAAACGCACGTCGCCTACAGCTGCGCGACGGTTGCCGTGGGTGGCGATGGTGATGCCGCCCTGGTGTCCTTCGGGATATACATCGTCGAAAACCATGACACTTGCGCCGTAGTTCTCGAAGTAATCGGATTCGTTCAGTTTGAAATCCTGAGCTGTTGTGCCCAGGCAACACAGCAACGAGGCTGTGGCACAAAGGAAGAGTCTTTTCATGGTGTTTTCTGTGTTGGTTGTTTCATTAAGCGGTTATACATCTCGATGGCGAGGCGTGTGGTGTGGTAGGGGCAACGCCACATGCTGGCTTTGGGCGCGTTGACGATGGGGGTACCATCGTGGCAATCGCTGAACCACTCGCCAAATTCGTGGTCTTTCAGGGTTTGCAGGACAAAGTTCCAGATGCGGACGGCATCTTGCAGGAAGCGTTTATCACCGCTGATTTGCCAAGCGTTGATGCAGGCAATGAGCATTTCGTCCTGTCCCCACCACGAGCAACGGGAGTCCAGGTTGTTACCAATGCGTTCGTAACGCAGATACCCTTCTGATGCCAGACCTTCATCAAGGCAGGTGTGTGTGACATCGAGGGCGATGCGTTCGGCCTGTTGTTTCAGTTCCGGATCGTCCAAGACTTCGGCGGCCCGGCACAACAGCCAGCCAGCTTCCACATCGTGACCGTAAGAGTCAATGTCCATCAGGCTGTTCCAGCGGTTGTCGAAAAAAAGCTTGAAATGCTTGCGTTGCGGGTCATAAATGGTGTCCATGAAGAGGCGTGTGCAATCTTCCAGCCGTTCTTTTAGCCGTTCGTCGCTTCGGCATTGATAGAGCAGGGTGTAGGCTTCAAGCACATGCAGGTGTGCATTCATGGTTTTCGGTGCGTTCTTGTCATATTGTTCCCAGGTAATCCAGTCGTTGGTGAAAGCCTCCGTATAGCCTCCGTACAAAGACTCACGTCCTTTTTCTTCCAACGTGTTGAAAAGGCTGAAGGCGGCTTCCAGGCTTTCCGTATTTCCGGTGGCCAGGTAGTGTTCAGCCAGTCCGTAGATGCCATACGTTAGGGCATATACATATTTGGAACCATTTATGACACTGCCGTCGGGAGCTATCAGCCAGTAGACACCTCCGTGCACGGGGTCGATGAATGTGTCGAGGAAATAACGTTGAGCCCGGTCGGCCAGGTTCAAGCAGAGAGTGTCTCCCCAGGTACGTCCCGCTGCGGCGAAGCTCCACAGGATGCGGGCGTTGAGTACACCGCTCCGCGGGGCATCGGGTTCGGGGGTACCGTCACGTAGCAGGGTGCCGTAGAATCCGCCGTCCGGCGCAGGAGCATAATCCGTCCAAAAGGGGATGACCGAGTTGCGTACCTCGTTCACAATGTCTTGTGCCAGGGCAGTAGGGCTTTCGGAGAAGCCGGCCTTGGGATGTTGGCAGCAACAGAGTGCGGCAAGCAGGCAACAGGCGGAAATGCAATAACGTAATTTGTTCATGTGTTGAAGTTTGTTTGGATAATGGAATTCTGGTTTATGAAGTTAAAAGGGCGTGCCGGAAACGTTGTCTTTGAAACTTTCCGCAGAAAGATTGATTTTCGTTTAGCACACCCTCTCGCAGTTCATGGATTAATACCCCGGATTCTGATTTTCTTGTCCGATGGCGGCATTGGTCAGAATCTCATTCGTGGGGATGGGGAAGAGTTCCTGATATTCCTGGTGTTCAAAATAACGCATCGACCAGCCATTTTCCAGGCATTCCGTCACGGTAGAGTTGTTCATGGTGTGCGGATATTCGCATGCAAACCATTCGTTGCACATGTCCATACGGCAAAGGTCGTGGTAGAGGGAGAACTCTGCATTGAACTCGTGGCGGCGTTCGATGATGAGAGCTACTTTCCACACATCCGATGTATACCCTTTGTCGGTCCTGTACTGTGTGTAATAGGCCTGGGCATCGGGCACTTCTACTGTTTCGGTATTGATGTAATCGGCGGGCCAGTAGCTTACGCTGTTGCCCGGTTCCAAATTGCCCCACGCGCGGTTGCGTATCTGGCGAATCATCTCCCAGCCGGTTGCGTCATCGCCTGTTTCAAAACAACATTCGGCATAGTCCAGCAGTACGCCAGCATAACGTTTCAACGTCAGCGAGATGGGGTTGTAAACATAGTTGTCGGCACCGGGCACGTAACGCCAATACTTCAGCGAATAGACTTGGGGCATGTTCTCCGATCCTTGGAAAAGACCTTCGTAACCGGAATGCATACCCAGTGTTTCGCCAGTAAAGGGATGGGTCTCACCCAATGTCAGGATGGAATATTGACGGCGCTTGTCGCCATCTTCGAACGAGTTGGCAAATTCCCACGAAAGGCACATTGACCCCCAGCCTTGGTATTCAGGAGAAGCACACATGTAGCCGTACCACATCATGGCATCGGACGAGGCATTGGCTCCCCAGCCCATGTAGTCTTGAAGGTGATACATTACCTCGAACACCGATTCCTGGGTCCAGTGCACATCCCAATTATGCAGGTTGCCATAGCAGGGTTCCAGCGCGTAGGTATTGCTGTTGATGATTTCTTCCAACTCTTGTCTGGCCTCCTGGAAGTTTTCTTCCCGCATGTAAGTCTCAGCCAGGTAAGCCTTGCAGAAACCGCGTGTGACGCACCCGTACTGCCCGTCGCGCGGTAGCCAGTCCAAGCGTTCGCTGGCGTAAATCAAATCCTCTTTGATAACGTCGTACACCTCTTCGATTGTTTCTGCACGCGGCTTCGAAGGTGTTGTGCTGTATGTTTCACCTGCCATCAACAGGGGCACGCGTCCGAAAAGCTTTGCCAGGTAGAGGTAATTGTAGCCGCGTATGGCACGTGCTTCAGCTTCGTAAATTTCTTTCATAGACAAGTCTTCGAATATATTGTCGTCTGCTTCAGCAAGTGTGGTCAGAAAACGGTTGGCACGGTCGATACCCCGATAACTCATTCGCCAAGCCGTTTCCAATGAGCCTTTATCTGCCGCCCAAGCATGGCGTTGCCATTCGGCATCCCAGCCTGATGCCTGACAGTCCATAGTAGAGTGGCAGGCAGCAAAGACTTGGGGCTTAAATCCCCAAGTGGCATCATCACCCTCTCCACTGGCCTGATCTGTATAGAATGTGTCATAGATTCCGTTCAGGGCTGCAATGATGTGGTCTTCACTTTGAATAATGTAGTCTTCCTGCAAAATGTCATAGTGCGTTACTTCCAGGAAGTCACTGCATGCAGTGGCGGAGCCCAAGGTAAGTATACCCGCCAGCAGGTTATAGATAGTGGTAGTCTGTATCTTTTTCATGATGCTTTCTTTTTTGATGATTTTAGAATTGTACGTTCAGTCCGAAGGTAACACTCATTGGGAAAGGATAACGCCCGGCGTCAAAACCCGAGAAAAGCACGTTGGAATCACCGATTTCCGGGTCGCCCCATTTCTTGTAGGACGAGATGGTGGCAATGTTGTCCAGGTTGATATAAACACGAGCCATTTCCATTTTCAAGTGTTTCAACCTGTTTTTGGGGAAGGTGTACCCTAATTGGATGTTCGATATCTTCAGATAGTCTCCTTTTTTGATGTAAGCGTCAGATACACGATAATTCTTGTTGTAGTTGGTCTTCGTGATGCGCGGGTAGATACCGTTGGGATTACTTTCTGACCAGGCATTTTCGATATATTCGGCCAGCACGTTCTGGTAGCCTCCTGTCACAGTATTGATACTGGTCAGACGGGCAGCCGAGTATGATAATACGTCCATGCCAGCCACGCCATAAAGATTCATGGAGAAGTCGAAATTCTTCCAAGAGGCGTTCAGATTCAAACCAAAGGTAAACTTAGGGTATCCATTGCCGATGATAGTACGATCGGCATCGGTTATCTGTCCATCCCCATTGATATCCACGTATTTGTAATCGCCCGGTACAGTGGTGGTTTCTTGGTAGACACCAGTGGGTGAGGCAGCGTTCAAGGCGTCTATTTCTTCTTGGGATTGGAAGATACCTGCTACTTTCCATCCATAATACGAACCAACGGGATATCCGTTACTGGTGATAGAGTGGTTGTCCCATTGGTCACCGTCTTCGGCACTGCTTGACTTGGAGAAGATATCGTCACCTACCTCAATGGCTTCATTCTTCAGCGTGGAGCCGTTGAAACTGACACCGACATACCAGTCGCCGAAAGTCTTGTTCCAGTTGATTATGAACTCGAATCCTTTGTTACGAATGTGTCCGGCATTGGTGTACACTTGCTGGAAACCTGTGGAAGGACGCACCTGGCGGTAGAGCAGCAAGTCTTTGGCATCGCGGATGAAGTAGTCCATGCTGATGTTCAGTTCATTATTGAAGAAGCCCAAGTCCAGTCCGATATTTGTCTGTTCGTTAGTTTCCCATTTCAGGTTGGTGTCTACTTCGGCTTGTTGTGCCACACCGGCAGCACTTTGTACAACGCCATTCACCAAATACCAGTACATGGTATTGGCTGACGAAAGCTGATTGACAGATAGACTGGTGGCGCTGCCGGCATTACCGGTCTGTCCCCAGCCTACGCGCAACTTCAAATTGCTGAATATGTCGAATTTCTTGATGAACTCTTCTTCGGAGAGGCGGTAGGCCACTGAGGCCGAAGGGAATGTACCCCAACGGTTACCTGCACCGAAGTTTGACGAGCCGTCTCGTCTAACGGTAGCCGTAATGATGTAGCGGTCGTTTAGCGTATAGTTCAGTCGGGCAAAATACGAGAGATATTTCGTTTCCAGATCCAGCCCGCCGTCTGTTTCACGGGTGGAGGGGTCGTTGGTCAACGAGATGACACGGATGTTGTCTGCCGGGAAATCGCTGGCACTGGAATTAACCCATGAGCGTTTGTAATGACTGGCAGAGAAACCGGCCATGGCACTGACACGATGGTGTTCGTTATTCCAGTCATAGTTGAGGAATGACTCGATACCCAGTTCGTTGGTCTGTGACTGGTAGATGTAAAATGAATCGGCGCGATCTATCGAGGCATACATGCGACCGTTGTAGGGTGTATATTCGTTGGAGTCGGAGGCGTAGAAATTATAGCTTCCGATAGTCTTGAAAGTCAACCCTTTGTATAGGTCCAACTGCAAGGTGGCACTGCTCAACAGCCGATTCCAGTAACTCACGCCCGTGTCTTCGCGAGCAGCGGCCACCCAATTGTCCGCACTCGAATTGATGTCGCCATTGGATCCCGAATTGTAGAAATGTCCCCAGCTACCGTCAGGCAGTACGATAGGCATGGAGTAGAATACTCCGTCCTCTACATAGTCCATGGTGGGCGAGGTTTGGGCATACGTGCGCAGGTTGCCGCCGCCGCGTGCTTCGGCATGGGTATAGGTCACGTTGGCCCCTACGTGGATGAAATCTTTCACCGTGTGCATGATGTTGGCACGGGCGTTGATGCGATCGAATTCAGATTCAATGACAATACCTTGGTTGTTGAGGTAGCCGATGGACAGCGTGGCTTGTGTGTTTTCGCTGCCACCCGATACGGTCATGTTGTAATTTTGGCGGAAAGCCGTCCGTGTCATTTCATCCTGCCAGTCGATGTTGTTCAATTGCCCGATGTATTGTTCGCCATAGGCCAGGTTTACCAATGAAATCTGGTCGTTGGCCACGGCAGTACGTACGGCAGAAGTGAAGAGGTCTACATCAGCCACGTCCAGTTTGTTGGCAGAGAATGACAGACCGAAGTTGGCTGAAAAGTCAATGCGGGCTTTGCCCTTGTTACCGTTCTTCGTGGTAATCATAATGACGCCATTGGCACCGCGTGTGCCATAGATGGCTGTAGCCGAGGCATCCTTCAGGATTTCGATGGATTCCACGTCGGCGGGATTCAGAAAGTCGATGGAAGTGCCTACTTGTACGCCGTCCACCACATAGAGTGGGTCGGCCGATCCGTTCACCGTGGCTACGCCGCGGATGCGGATACTGAAACTTCCTGAAGGGTCGCCGGACGAGCGGATGACACTCACACCGGCTGCGGCTCCCTGCAAGCCTTGACCCAATGTGACAGGATTACGTTTCATCATATTTTCGGTGTCGATAGACGACACGGAACCCGTGAGATCGGACTTCCTCATCGTACCATAGCCCACGACTACCACTTCGTCCAAAGTTTCCGTGTCTTCGCGCAACACGATGTTCAGCTCGCTCGAACCTGTCACGCGGATGGTGCGCGACAGGTAACCGATGTAACTTACCCTCAGGTTCTGTCCCACAGAAGCTTTCAGGGTGAAGTTGCCGTCAATGTCGGTGATGGCACCTTGGTTGGTGGTGCCTTCGATGAGGATATTGGCACCGGTGATAGGTTCACCGGCTTCGTCAGTGACTTGACCCGTTACCGTGACGGTGTTTTGCTGCACTGCGTCGCCGTCCGACGGGACCGATCTAGCACCTGCAAAGGTGGAAGTGGCAAGTGATAAGGACAACGATATCACTCCCAAAATTTTTACTGCATTCATAACTCAGATGTGTTTAAGTTTAACAATGGTCTTTTTTGAAAGACGGTCTGGATAGGTGTCTTGTTGAGAGGAGGCAAGCGAACTCAGGTTTGCGAGCGGGGGTGCCTCGAGTAAGGCGGAGGCATTTCCCCGATTCAGAACAGACTGCACGGCTATGTTTGTGCCGTGTTCGGTGTTCAGAAAGAAACAGTCGTCCCTTGTACCTCGGTGGTCAGTTTGGGTTTGTTTTGCGAGCAATCAGCTTTGATGCTTTGCAGGCGATTGTCTGATGGCAGGCAAATCAACCCTTCGGCTTCTGTTTTGTCGGCACAATAGGCTTTTAGTGTCAGGTTGTTCCAGTCCATGTCGGCCGTGCATTGGGCCAGTTTGATATGGGGTAGCAGGCTGCCGTCGCGCACCAGCATGACGATGGGCAGTTCGCCAGCCTCGATGGTGTGCCAGCCGGAGGCATAGACTTTGCCCGTTTGGTAGTCAATCCACTTGCCCTCGGGCAGGTAGACCTGGCGGGCGTTGGTGCCCTGTTCCATTAGCGGAGCCACGAGGATTTGCGATCCGAACATGTATTCGGTTTCCACACGCCAGGCACCCGGGTCGTCGGGAAATTCCACGAAGAGTGCGCGCAGCATGGGCAGACCTTTTTCGGCGCATTGCCGGGCTTGTGCATAGACATAAGGCATGAGACGATATTTCATCTCGGCGCTTTTGCGAAAGACGGTCTGCACGCGTTTGCTGTCATACAGCCAAGGCTCGGTGGGAGGTGCGCCGTGGGCTCGGGTATGGGATGTCAGGAAGCCGAAAGGCAGCCAGCGGCAATACAGGTCTTCGGGGGTGGAGGTGACAAATCCGCCTATGTCGTGGCTCCAAAACGAGAAGCCGGAGAGGCCAAAGGATAGGCCTGCGCGCAGCGTGCCCAACATGCCGGTGTCGGTAGTGGCAGCATCGCCTCCCCAGTGCAGTGGATAACGTTGCGAGCCGGCCCAGGCGGCACGTGCCCAGATGACACCATCGCCGTTGGTCTGCTTGATGATGTCATCCACGGCTTTGTCGTAGCGCACGGGATAAAGGTTGTGCTCATACCAGCCGCTCTTGCCCGAGGCGTAGATGCCATCCAATGGGGCGGCCTCGCCGAAGTCCACCTTGATGGAACTCACGCCCAACTTCAGCAGTCCGGCCAGCTTGTCTTGGTACCATTTCTCGGTGATAGGGTTGGAGAGGTCGATCACTACGTCTTCGTAAGGCAATTGTCCGTTGCCGTTGCGCACATACATGTTCTTCTCAATCAGTTCGGGAAAGTAGCGGTTCTTCGGCGTGAAATAGGGCAACTGCCACAGACATACGTGGAAACCCTGGTCGCGGAAATCTTTCAGCATCTGGCTGGGATTGTCAAAACGGCTCTTGGCAAATTCATAGTCACACTGCCAATCCACCTCGAACCAGTTGGTGTCGAAGTGTATCACATCGCACGGGTATTTGCCTTTGCGGATGTTGGCAGCCACCTCGTAGCCTTCTGCCTGCGAAGCATAACTGATGCGGCTCATCCACGTACCGAACGACCATAGGGGCGGCATCGACGGCTTACCCACCAGTTCGGTGTATTCGTCCAGGATGTCCTTGGGCTCGCCGAAAAAAATGAAGAGGTCGAGGTTCTCATCGCCCATGTACAGTTTGTTTACGCCCACGTAGGTGGCACCGAAGTCGCAGGTGACGGGTGCAGATGTGTGCATGAACATGCCGTAACCCCGGTTGCTCATAAAGAAAGGTATGGGCTTGTACATCTGATCTGTTTCAGGCCCCTGCGGGTCGGTGACAAAGAGATTGACTTTCTGTCCCACCTTGTTCAGACTGGTAGCTGATTCGCCGCAGCCGAATATCATCTCATCGGCCTCCAACGTGAAGACGGGATTGATGCGGCGGGCGTTGTCACTGCCTCGTTTGATGAAACAGAAAGGAGAGTATTTCACCTGTGTAGAGTCGGTGTCCACCATCGAGGCCGTTTGGCTCAGGATGCGGCCCGACTTGTCTTTCAGGACAATACGCCACGGATTCTTGTCAATCTGCAAGGTGCCGTAAGCACTGGTATAGATGATGCTTTTGTCTGTCTCGCGGGCCTGCCAGTTGTTGTCGGTTCCGGGTTCTCCGGCCAGCATGAGGGAGGTTTCGGGTTGTGGCTCGACAGGCGTGGTCAGCATGCGGATGCGTACCGTACGTGGGCTTACGAAATCAATGCTGAACTTCAGATTAGGGTCGTTCTCATAGGCTGTGAAAGGGAAGTCCAGCATCCTCAGTTTGCCCGGTTGGGCACAGTTGGTATTGAACGCCTGTCGCGGGCGCAGGTGCCCACGTTTCCAATTCACCAGTCCCTCGCCGGATTGCACATCGAATGATTCCAGATGGTCAGCGTAGAAGAACGTGTTGCTTAGGTCTCGGAAGTCGGTACTCACGTCCACGGATTGGTTCAGCAGATAAGACGTGCCGTCCACCACCCGGGCTTGAGCCGAAACGTTGCCGCACACTGTGCACAGCAACGCTGAAATGGCAATGAAGTTTTTTTTCATGATATTGTGCGGTCTTAAGATTTTTATAAAAATAGGTTTTTTTCGGTTTAAACAAGGGTGCTGCTTTGTTCCGATGGATGTCTCATTTGTTTCCTGGCGATAGAAATACGTCGGCTGCAACAAACCGACCTGTTTTTAGAATCAAAAGAATCTGATGTCTTTCTGCTTTTATACTTTCCCTTTTGCAGGTTCAGTCGATTTTTTTTAAGTTTGTAACCTGGACACGAAAATATTATCAGAAAACCATGAAAACCTGTTTGTTCTTTCTGGCTTTTTGCCTTTCTGCTCCGGTGCTTTTGGCTGATGATTATGCAGAGAATACATCCATCGCCATCATGTTCAAACAACTTTCTACAACCGACGGTCTTTCCAACAACAGCGTGCGTTGTCTCTTCAGGGACAGTAGGGGTTTTTTGTGGATTGGCACCAGGTCAGGACTGAACCAATATGACGGTTATACTTTCCGCCAATACTATCGCAGTAACTCTAATCTGCCAAACGATGCCATCCAGGAAATCTTTGAAGACCCGGAACACAACATCTGGGTGGGATTGGCAGGCGAGTACAGTATCTATGATTATGCTACTGGACATTTTGATAACAATCATAAGCAGAGATTGGATCACCTGCAAATTCCGAGCAGGAATGTCTTGCGTGTAGGCAGTGCAGGCACCGGTGAATTTTGGGCTTACGACCGGGATAAGCTATATCTGAAGACGATGAACG
This sequence comes from uncultured Phocaeicola sp., assembly GCA_964488405.1. Lineage (GTDB taxonomy): Bacteria > Bacteroidota > Bacteroidia > Bacteroidales > Bacteroidaceae > Phocaeicola. The sequence continues at coordinate 4,200 of CAZAUU010000042.1, read as the reverse complement.
GGGGCGAAGTGAAGATTTTCCCTTTACGGAAGGAGATGCAAGTGTTCAACGTGCAGGTAAATGCCCAAAAGATATTCGTGATGTATGATGACAAACGACTGTATGCCATCGACAAGCAGACTTCGCAGACGGAGGAGGTGATGATTCCCGAACATTACCGGAACTTACTGGCCAACCGGGAAACGGATGTCTATGTGGGACAGAATGGGGATTTGTGGGTCTATACCTACCGGAATAGCCTTTTACTATACAAGACGGCATCGTCCGACAGTTGGGAGAATATCCGCTTGACATCCGAGGAGGACGAACTGTACAACCGTGTGCAACGCATTTGGGACGTAGGAAACGGGCGAGTGTGGATATTGACCAGCCACACGGGGCTTTTTATCTATAATACGTCCGACAAATCACTGACCAACCTGCGTCACAGTGGTACCAACCCGAATACCATTGCCAGCAATAATCTCAGTGCCGTCTTCCAGGACAAGGACGGTACGATGTGGATTGGCAACTTCAAGCATGGTGTTTCCTATTACAGTCCTTCTTCGCAGATAATATACTCATATTGTCCTCCCGACAATGAAGATATCCTGACTTTTTGCGAGGATGCCGATAACGGCTGTATCTATTATGGGACGGATGGAGGCGGCTTGATGCGCATTCGGGGGACACAGGCTCCCGAACAGGTGGCTACACCTGCCAATATCGTGGTAGATTTGTCGCTGGATGCCCGTCATCGCCTTTGGATGGGTACTTATCAGAAGGGACTAATCTGCTGGTCGGAGCAAGGAGGCCTCCGACAATACACAATGGCCAACAGCGACCTGCTGGATGACAATGTCTATGCCGTCGAGGCAGACCGTAACGGTTATGTATGGATAGGTACGATGGGTGGTCACATCCAACGGCTGAATCCCACCACGGGCGAGTTTCAAACCATTCTGAACCGGCCGGTCGAGTATTCTGTGCGCGATATGTATTACGATGGCGGAAAAGCACTTTATGTAGCTACTTTAGGCGGGTTGGTATTGATTGATACAGAAGAGGGCAGTTATAATATTTGTCCCGAGAATAATCACTTCCTCGATGTAGACGTGCAGACGGTTTATAAAGACAGCCGGGGATTTGTCTGGTTGGGACATTCGCATGGGTTGAGTATATGGGATCCGCAGAAAAATTCCATCCGCTTTATCGATCAAAGTCAGGGACTGGCCGCCAACCTGGTGCGGGCCATTGTGGAGGACAATCATCACCGGTTGTGGATAGCTACAGGCAATGGAGTTTCCTGCCTGCACGTCGTGAAAGGTGGTGCTTTTTCTGTTGTAAACTATTCGGTGAGCGACGGACTTATATGTAACGATGCCAATGTGCATGCCATCCTGCGTCTGCGCAATGGCAATATTCTGATGGGTACACCAAAGGGATGGGAGTGTATCATGCCGCAGGAAACTATTCCGGCAGCCTATGAGGCCGATGTTGTCTTGATAAATCTCTCGCTGAAGTCAGGTAAGGCCTCTTCGGAGGTTTTGGGCGACTGTTCGCCGGAACTCATAAACCAGTTGGTATTGAAAGAAGAGGACAATAGTTTTATTCTGGCTTTCTCGGCACTGAATCTGGTGGAGGCCGACAAGGTGAAGTATGCCTATCGTCTCAATGGCAGTTCTTCGGCGTGGATGAATGCTGAAGGGAACAAGGTGAGTTTTTCCATGTTGCCTGCGGGACATTATACGCTGGAGGTACGCGCCAGCAGTCCTCAAGGCGCGTGGAGCCCCCGCATCAAACAACTGGACATCCGGATTGTGCCACCCTGGTGGCGTTCGTGGTGGGCGTACATGGGCTATCTATTGGTGTCGTTAGCCATCTTGTGGCAAGTGGTGCGCTATATCAGGGCACGGCAACGGATGGAAGCCTTTCAACTGGCGATGGAAGAGGAGAATGAAAAACATCGGAAGTTATCCGACTTGAAGCTGCAATTTTTTGCCAATATCAGTCATGAGTTGCGTACGCCTCTGTCTCTCATCATCAATCCGCTGGACGAATTTCTGGAGAATCATCCCGAGCATCGGAGAGGGCTGTTGGAATTGGCCAAGCAGAACGCCAGTTACTTGTTGGAACTCATCAACCAATTGTTGGACTTCCGCCGTCTGGATGCCAAAGTCGAGAGCTTGCATTGCCGTCACGACAATATCCTGATCAACTTGAGTGAGATTTTTCATTCTTTCGACCTCATTGCACAGAAGAAGAATATCCATTACACAATGGATTGTCCGCATCCTTCCGTCTTTATGGATTTCGACTACGACAAAGTGCGTAAGATAACAGTTAATATTCTTTCCAATGCTTTTAAGTTCACTCCTCCCAAAGGAAGCATCTCCTTGCATGTCGAGGTGAAAGAAAGCTATCTCGAATTGTCTTTTTCTGATACAGGTTGCGGTGTGGATGATGAGTCGAAAGAGAAGATTTTCAATCGTTTCTATCAGTCGGACAGGAACACGTTTCATACAGGTGGTAGTGGAATTGGGTTGCATATCACATCGGAGTACGTAAAAATGCACCGGGGTACCATCTGCGTGAAAGATAATCATCCCACCGGTGCTGTCTTTGTGGTGACGCTCCCCCTGCACCAGAACATGGTTGAGGCTAAAACTGCGGAGGTGGCCTTGCCCGACAGCCCGGTTGAGGCAAATAGAGATAGTAACTTCTGCATCCTGCTGGTGGACGACAATCACGACTTTCTGGGCTTTCTGGCCGGTAGCCTGGCCAAAGAATACAAGGTGTTGAAAGCACAGAACGGTAAGCAAGCTCTGGATCGTCTGAACCAGGAAGACGTGGATTTGGTGGTAAGCGACGTGATGATGCCTGAAATGGATGGCCTGGAACTGTGTCGTACCGTCAAGACGGATATACGTTACTCGCACATCCCTGTCATTTTATTGACAGCAAAGGCAAGTGAGGAACATCAGTTGGAAGGACTTGGCATGGGAGCAGACGACTATGTCACTAAACCTTTCAATATGCCGGTGCTGAGAGCCCGTATCCGAAACATCATTGACGCCAATGCCAAGCGCCGTGAAGCTTTCAACCAAGCTATCCGTATCGAACCCAGCCGCATCACCATCACACCGCTGGATCAGCATCTGGTAGAAAAAGCTATCCGCATCGTGGAAGAAAACATTGCCGATCCCGGGTTCTCGGTCGAAGAACTGGCTTCGCGACTGAACATTTCGCGCAGTTACTTCTACAAAAAACTGATGAAGATAACAGGTAAAAAGCCTATCGAGTTTATCCGTATCATTCGTTTGAAACGCGCCTGCCAACTTTTGGCCGAAAGCCAGTTGCAGGTGTCGGAGATAGCTTACATGCTGGGCTATAACTCGCCCCGCATCTTCTCTCGCCATTTCAAAGAAGAATTTGGTATCAATCCTTCCGAGTATCTGCATCGTCAGACAGAGGTTGTCTCAAAATAGAAACAGACTGTCGTTCTGTTTATGCTGAACGAAGTGAAGTATCTCTCGACAGATGAAGTATGCAGGAGCTTCTTCATTTCACCAGATTTTCAAGCATTACTTCGTGGACGACAGCAGTTCTTCTACTATTTCGCGAAGCAGTTGCTGGGGATTTACCGGAACCAGTTTGCGTCCGCTCCAAGGTGAAACGAGGTTCAATGTCCGCAAAAATGTATGGGAAAGAGCCGCTGTGCATCACGCCTCCGACTTTTTCCCATACATTTCCTGAATTGCGTCACCCAAAAAGTGTCATCAAATAAAGGAGCGATACGCTTGTGTCGTTCTAGTTCTTTGTAAATTTTTAAAGCAACGAAACAGATGCAGACGTGCGCCTCTATCCTGTGGCGGGTGAAGTGAAACATCGGCCGCACCTCTATCTTTGATTTGGCTATGCGGAAGGCACGTTCCACATTCCACAGGTTGTGATAGGCTGCACAGACAGCTTCTGTCGGAATGTCGGTGTTGGTCAGACAGCCTTTCAGTCCGTCCCATCCGGCATCCTCCCTAAGTTTGTCGTAATTGATGGTCACGGTGGCATCCCCTTTCAGGTCCAGGAACTTGTTGTAACCACGTTTGTTAAAGTTATCCTTTGTGAGTTTTCCGGTCCTATGAGCCTTTTCAACATTGATGTTTTCGCCTGTCATCAGCCCCGAGTCCGCGACCACAATGAAGTCGTGAAGGTCGTATTCCTCCA
>CAZAUU010000041.1:0-21446 GCA_964488405.1 uncultured Phocaeicola sp. | reverse complement strand
CACAACTTCAAGTTTCCCGCCCACGACATTACAGCCATAAAGCAGAAAAAATTCACCAACAAAAGTCGTTTCATCATAGTATTCATCATAAAATGTTCTTTATACGGATTCAAATATACAACTTTTTGCCAATCTCCCCTACCATTTCACTCGGTTTATCATGCCAATTGCTTTTTTTTATGCCAAAAAAGGAAGGCGCACCGGAAAAGGAGCAAAAACATATCCTTTTCCGGTGCGCCTTCCTCTGCACGAGGGACAATAGAGATTATTCCACCTCACCTAATGAGTTCCCATACTCCATCTCACCCTGTACCACAAAAAACACTTCCTCCGGGTCATAAGGGCCCATTCCATCCTTCTTCGACTCCCGGATTATGTAGTTCACAATCTCATCCTGGTCGATATTAATGTAACCGTCCTCATCGGGTGCCGCATCCAAGCAACCGCTGGTTGTATAATAATCTACTATCAGGTCAAGCATGTAGTACAACTCATCATCCGAGAATTTACCTTTCAGCTCCTGGGGCAAATAGTTTTTGATGAACTCAATGGTCTTTTCATCATCTTCATCTTCCAACAGGAAGTCGTTGTCCATTTCCATACCTCAACGAGATTGACATCATTTCAACAAAGCTTCCACCTTTTCCTTCAAAGCAGACTTTGTGGCAGCACCCACTTGCTTATCGACCACTTTACCGTCCTTGATAAAAAGCACAGTAGGAATGTTGCGCACACCAAATTGTCCCGGAAGTTCCGAGTTATCATCCACATCGCATTTGCCGATGTTCACTTTATCCTTGTATTCCTCAGCAAGCTCCTCAATATAGGGGGCAATTTGCCTACAAGGGCCGCACCAGGTTGCCCAAAAATCCAATACGACCGGTTTTCCTTCAGCTACAAGAGCTTCATAATTGTCATCTTTAATAATCAATGCCATAATTCTATTTTCGTTATTTTGGTTATGAAATATGCACGCAAATATACTAATTTATTTTATAGTCCAACTGAGGCTGGCTTTTTAAATAATTCAACAGGTTTTTCCGGACAGATACTTTCATCGTCCGCGACATCAGGTTGACATGCATCCGCCCATCTTCATCGCGGACAAAGAAACAAAGTTCCGTACTACCCGGATTCGCCTTCACCAAGGAACTTAACTCCGCAATCATTTCGTCATCAATGGCGGAAAGAGACGCCGTCACGGTTAATTTCTCCACTAAACGATCTTTCACCTCGGGCAGTAGCTCGATACTGTTTATTTTTACTTCCCATTCATCCGGCTTCCATTGGCGCGGCTGGCATTTCCCTCGCATGAAAAGGAACATGCCCTCAAAGAAAAAGTTCTTTTTGTCTACCCAATCATTTCCGAAGAAAGCGAACTCCGCAGTACCTGAGTAGTCCTCCACTTTCGCCACGCCATAAGGTTTTCCTGTACGCGTAAAGCCTTCGCGTACACTGGCAACGATTCCTCCCAACGTCAAATCATGATTGTGCAAGGGTTCCAAGTCCGCCAACTGTTGCATGTGCGTATTGCACACATTTTCCAAAATGACCGCATACTCATCCAACGGATGGGCAGAGAGATAAATTCCTACCAGGTCGCGCTCCTTGTTCAGACGTTCCAAGTTCCCCCACGCCGGTGCATGGACAATTTCGGGCGTAGCGATTTCCACTTCATGCACATCACCGAACAACGAATTGGAAGCAGCCGCCTGATCCACCTGATAACGGTTGCCATAACGTATCAAGACCTCGACAAAAGTCTCGTTCTTCGCATTCTTCACAAAAAAATCCTCACGCTTGATACCAGGAAAACTGTCGAAACCTCCAGCCAACGCCAAGTTTTCGATATTCTTCCGATTGCATACCGACAAATTGACACGCTGCACGAAATCAAAAATATCCTTGAAAGGGCCATTCTTTTCGCGTTCGGCGATAATGCCCTGCACGGCAGACTCTCCTACCCCTTTTATGGCACCCATCCCGAAGCGGATGTCGCCGTGATGGTTTACCGAGAATTTGGTGAAACTCTCATTGATGTCCGGTCCCAGCACATTGATGCCCGTTGCCTTGCATTCGTCCATTAGCTTCGTGATTTCGGTGATATTCGAGATATTGCGGCTCATGGCTGCAGCCATGTATTCAGACGGATAATTGGCTTTCAGGTACGCCGTTTGATAAGCCACCCACGAATAACAGGTGGCATGCGACTTGTTGAAAGCATACGAAGCAAACTTCTCCCAGTCTGCCCAAATCTTTTCGAGTACTTCTGGGTCGTAACCATTCTTCTTTCCTCCTTCGATGAATTTCGGTTTCATGTGATCCAGCTTGTCGCGCAACTTCTTTCCCATAGCCTTACGCAGGGCATCCGATTCTCCCCTCGTAAAACCGGCAAGCAGACGTGAAAGCAACATCACCTGTTCCTGATAAACCGTAATACCATACGTGTCCTTCAGGTATTTCTCCATAACCGGAATGTCGTACTCTATTGGTTTGCGTCCATGCTTGCGATCGATAAAATCGGGGATATAATCCATTGGTCCCGGACGGTAAAGGGCATTCATGGCTATCAAATCCTCGAAGGTAGTGGGTTGAAGCTCACGCAAATATTTTTGCATACCGGCCGATTCAAACTGAAAAGTACCAACAGTACGTCCTTCACTATAAAGCTTGTAAGTCATGGGATCATCAATAGGTATCTCATCAATGTTCAATTCGATGCCTTTACTGTTGCGGATGTTTTCAATCGCTTCCTTGATGATGGAAAGAGTCTTCAGTCCCAGGAAATCCATCTTGATCAGTCCGGTTTCCTCGATAACCGATCCTTCGTACTGTGTCACCAGTATTTTCTCACCAGTATCTTTGTCATCCGCCGTACTGACAGGCACCCAATCGGTAATGTCATCCCTGCAAATAATGGTTCCGCACGCATGGACACCCGTATTGCGCACGTTCCCTTCCAACATCTTTGCATACTTGATAGTATCACGCAACACAGGATTGGAGGAGACCTCAGCCGCCTGCAACTCCGGAACGTAGGCAATGGCATTCGGCAGATTCAGCTTTTTGTCTGGTATCTTATCCGGTACCAACTTGCACAAACGGTCGGACTCCGAAAGCGGAAGTTTCTGTACACGTGCCACATCCTTAATGGCAAGTTTGGCTGCCATCGTACCATAAGTAATGATATGCGCCACCTTTTCCTGTCCGTATTTTTCTGTCACCCAACTTAACACACGTCCACGACCGTCATCATCGAAATCGACATCAATATCCGGCAATGATATGCGGTCGGGATTTAGGAAACGTTCGAACAGCAGATCATACTTGATTGGATCTATTTGTGTAATGCCCAAACAATAAGCTACGGCAGAACCTGCCGCCGATCCACGACCCGGTCCCACGGACACTCCAAGATGGTTGCGTGCAGCGGAAATAAAGTCTTGCACTATCAGGAAATATCCGGGGAAACCCATGGTTTTCATGATATGCAATTCAAACTTGATTCGTTCCTTTACCTCATCCGTCAAATCATCCCCATAGCGGCGGATTGCTCCGTCATACGCCAATTTTGCCAAATAATCGGCTTCCAACTTGATGCGATACAACTTGTCATACCCCCCCAGACGTCCGATTTTCGCCTTCGCATCCGCCTCGTTCATCACCACATTGCCGTTTTCGTCCTGCGTAAACTCATCAAACAAGTCTTTCTCAGTGTACTTCTGCCGATATTTTTCCTCCGTCCCGAAACTTTCGGGTATGGCAAAGGTAGGCATGATAGGCGCATGGTCTATCGAATAAAACTCCACTTTGTCACATATCTCGCATGTATTGGCCAACGCTTCGGGCACATCGTCGAAAAGAGTGTTCATCTCCTCACGTGTCTTCAGCCATTCCTGTTTGGAGTAAAGCATACGTGACGGGTCGTCCAAGTCTTTCCCCGTACTCAAACAAATCAACCTGTCATGTGCCTCGGCATTTTCCTCATCAACAAAATGCACATCGTTCGTACACACCAACTTAACACCGTACTTCTCCGCATATTCTACCAGCTTTCTGTTCACAATTTCCTGTAAGCGGTATGTTTCGTGGTTCGCCCGTGCAACAGTGGCCTTATGGCGTTGCAGTTCAAGGTAATAATCATCGCCGAACAAACTTTTATACCATTGGATTGCCTCTTCTGCCTCAGCATATCGGCCGGCGATGATATGCCGTGGCACCTCACCCCCCAAACATGCCGAGCAAACAATCAGCCCTTCATGGTACTTCTCTATTTCAACCCTGTCCGTACGCGGACGCATGTAGAATCCCTGGGTCCATGCCTTTGACACTAACTTGATCAAATTGTGATAACCTTTCAGGTTCTTTGCCAGCACCACAAGATGATAACCGCTCTGATCAGGCTTACCGTTCTTATCGGACAACCGGTTGCGGGCAACATACATCTCACATCCGATGATGGGCTTAAACAACTTTTTCTTTGCCTCTTCCAGTTCTTTCCGGTAAGCTGTAAGATCATCCGACCCTTCTCCACTGTTCTCCAAATCTGCAATCTTTGCCCTCAGGCTTTTTATCTCAGCATTCGTCCCTCCATTCTTTCTGTTCACATAATTGAAAAACTCTTTTATACCAAACATGTTCCCGTGGTCGGTAACAGCAATACCTCTCATTCCATTGGCAACCGCTTTGTCTACCAAACGTGGAATTGATGCCTGCCCGTCCAAAATGGAATATTGGGTATGTACATGCAAATGAATAAAATCCTGCATAATCGATTTATTATAATGAAGTCCAAAGATACCGAGCTTTACGGAAAGAAACAAAAACTCCCCTACAAAGTTATCAAACATACCATCTTTTTTGATGGGAAAAAGAAGAAAACCACAATTCCAAAACCCGTTTATTTGCAGAGTAAACAAAATAAGTATATTTTTGCACAAGAATAAATGCTGACCTCGTTTTATTGTCAAAATGAATAAGATAAGAAAAATAAAAAAAATAAGAATACACCAGGAGGGGACACACATATTAATTACCAGTGCCATTTTACTCCTTGTCTTAAATGGAGGGCTTTATTGGGGAGTGGAATGCAAAGTTCCCTTCTATATCACAGCATTTGCCAGTATCATTGTGTATCTGCTAACAGTCAATTTCTTCCGTTGCCCCATACGGCTGTTCAACGGGGATACAGAAAAAATCGTTGTAGCACCTGCTGATGGCCGGATCGTCGTAATAGAAGAAGTAGACGAATACGAATATTTTCATGACCGCCGCCTGATGATTTCGATATTCATGGACATCACCAACGTGCATGCCAACTGGTATCCCGTAGATGGGGTTATCAAACATGTATCACACCAAAACGGGCGGTTCAGGAAGGCATGGCTTCCGAAAGCCAGTACTGAAAACGAACGCTCGACAATAGTGATTGAAACCCCAGAAGGACATACCATAATGGCACGCCAAATTGCTGGAGCCGTAGCACGACGTATCGTGACGTATGCCGAGACAGGTGAAGAATGTTACATCGATGAACACATGGGATTCATAAAATTCGGTTCTCGTGTGGATGTATATTTGCCATTAGACACAAAAGTATACGTGCGAATGGGACAAAAAACGGTAGGCAACCAGACCGTTATTGCCCAATTGAGCTAATGGCAAAAAAGGAGGATAGAAAAAATGGCAAATTCAATTATCCGGAATATTCCGAACACACTAACCAGCTGTAATTTGCTTTCAGGTTGCATCGCATCGTGCATGGCTTTTCAAGGCAAATATGAATGGGCATTGACTTTTATTATCATCGGTGCCGTCTTCGATTTTTTCGACGGAATGACTGCCAGGCTGCTCCATGTCTCATCTCCTATCGGGAAAGAACTTGACTCACTGGCTGATGACATTACCTTCGGACTGGCTCCCGCTGCCATTGCATTTGCACTCTTCCAAGATGTACACTATCCCTCATTCATCCTGACATTACGCCCGGTGCTACCCTACACAGCTTTTCTCATTGCCGTATGCTCGGGTCTCCGCCTTGCCAAATTCAACATAGACGAACGCCAGACCAACACTTTTATCGGGATGCCTACCCCAGCCAATGCCTTGTTCTGGGGGTCGTTGGCTGCAGGCGGATATGGTTTCCTGACCTCCGGGCACTTCAATGCCCTTTACCTGTTGGCACTGGTTATTATCATGTCACTTCTTTTAGTGGCAGAATTTCCGATGTTCTCACTCAAGTTCAAGGATTTTTCGTGGCAAAACAACCACATCACTTATGTATTCCTGATTGTGTGTATCCCCCTGCTCTTGGTATTTCGATTAAGCGGATTTGCAGCAGTCATTGCATGGTACCTTCTCCTCTCGTTGATAACCAGCAAAAAAGTGAAACCAAATGGAAAGGATTCATAATCGCTTGTGACAACCATCTATAAAAAATCCGCCCGTATATGTTTCACTTTTTAGGATTCCTGTTTCTGCTTGTCCTGATTGTCCTAGTCAGTGGACTGATTCTGCTCTCAAGCATCATCCGTAGCCTGCTCGGCTTCGGACGAAGATCAACTACGAACGACATTCCACACAACAAAAGAAAACGGACACCCCCACACAACGGAACTCAAGTACACGAATCCACGCACAAAAGAAAGAAAATCTTTGATAAAGACGAAGGGGAATATGTAGACTTCGAAGAGGTAACCGACAAATAACTTTTACTCCATCAGTCTTCCTCTTCTACCAAGTCTTGTATCACCATTTGGCGTTTGATGGCCTCACGAAACGAAATGATGGTTTCGGAACGCGAAAGCCCTAACGGCTGCAACTTGTCGTGGATAATATTCAGCAAATGATGGTTATTCTTCGCATAAATTTTGATAAACAAATCATATTGTCCTGTGGTGAAATGGCATTCCACCACTTCGGGTATATGCTTCAGTTCTTCCGTTACATGGTCGAATTGCTCAGGATCTTTCAAATACAATCCAATATAGGCACATGTCTCATAACCAATTTTTTCCGGATCAATAATAAATTCAGAACCTTTCAAGATACCCAGATTGGTCAGTTTCTGGATGCGTTGATGTATGGCAGCCCCCGACACATTGCAAGCACGTGCCACCTCCAAAAACGGGATACGTGCATTATCTGCAATCAACCTTAGAATCTGTTCGTCTAATTTGTCTAATTGATGATGTCCCATTGATTCCTTTCTAATTTGACACAAATATAATGATATTTATTTCAATCCTGCATATTGGCAGAGCATAAATTTCATTCATCCTTACGTTCAATTGTGATTCTTCATTTTTTACACTATCTTTGTTCTATCAAAACGTATTTGACATGAAAAAATGGATAACCGCGCTGCTTGCCACATCTTTCATAGTAGGAGGACTGGGCGCACAAGAGTTCGATGAATACTTCACAAACCGGACACTCCGTGTTGATTACCTGTTTAACGGCGACACTGCACACCAGTCCATCAGCCTCGATGAACTGGTTTCCCTGCCTGGCTGGGCAGGACGACGCCACTCACTCGACCAACTGCCTCTTGCCGGTAACGGGGATATTACCATGACAGACAAAACAAGCGGGAAAGTCATTTATACCACTTCATTTTCCAGCCTCTTCCAAGAATGGCTGGGCGAAGAAGAAGCCCACAAAGTCACACGCGGCTTCGAGAATAGTTTTTTGCTGCCTTATCCCAAACAGCCCGTCCTCATTACCATTCGTCTGAAAGATGCCTACCATAACCCTTGTGCCACACTTACACATGAAGTGGATCCGCAAGACATCCTTATCCACCGACGTGGTGACACACAAGTTACACCGCACCGTTATCTGCTACAGAACGGGCCGGCAGACCAATGCATCGATTTGGCTATCATGGCAGAAGGATACACGGCAGAAGAAATGGAACTTTTCTATCAAGATGCCCAAACAGCTTGTGATGCGCTCTTTTCTCATGAACCTTTCAAACGGATGAAAGACAAGTTCAACGTGGTAGTGGTGGAATCCGTTTCACAAGACAGCGGTGTCAGCATCCCACGCAAAGGAGAATGGAAAAACACAGCGGTAAACTCGCACTTCGATACTTTCTATTCGGACCGCTACCTCACGACCCGCTCAGTAAAGGCTATGCACAACTGGCTTGCCGGCATCCCGTATGAACACATCATCATTCTGGCGAATACCGACACATATGGAGGAGGGGGTATCTATAATGCCTACCTTCTCACTACGGCACATCACGCCATGTTCCGTCCCGTGGTAGTCCATGAGTTCGGGCACAGTTTCGGAGGACTTGCCGATGAATATGCTTACGACACTGCTCCCAGCCCACTCTATCCGTATACGATAGAACCGTGGGAACCAAACATCACCACACTGGTCGATTTCGGGAGCAAATGGCAGGATTTGGTTCCACAAGATACTCCGGTACCTACTCCCGTGGAAACCGATTCCACTGCCATCTACACTAAAATAGGTGTTTATGAAGGAGGAGGATATACACAAAAAGGCATCTACCGGCCCACCACCGAATGCCGGATGAAAATCAATGAAGCACCGCGTTTCTGTCCGGTATGCGAAAATGCACTTGAAGGGATGATCAGATTTTATACCGAATAAATCCCCCCTTATCCCCCATACGGCCATGTTGACATTTACACGCATCACGACCACTCATCCCCACTACCCGTTTGTAGAGAATTTGCTCCATCAGTCTTTCCCGGAAAACGAACGCAGGAATGACGAGGATCAACGCCGCAACACAGATTACAACCAACGCTTTTGCTGTCACCTGCTTTCTGATGAAACAATAAAGGGGAAGATGTACCCCATCGGACTGGTTACAATCTGGCAATTGGAAGGATTTTATTATGTGGAACACCTTGCCACCTCACCTACAGTCCGGAACAAAGGATACGGCAAGCAGATTATGGAAATACTGAAGGAACGGTTGGCAGGCAACATAATCATTTTGGAAGTGGAACGACCGGAAGACGAACTAAGTATCCGGCGTATAGGATTTTACGAGCGTTGCGGTTTTACCTTGTGTACACAAGACTACATCCAACCACCCTATCGGAAAGGAGGAGAAACACTCCCTCTTTACCTGATGTATGCCGGAACCGATGAAATAGACTCATGCTATCCGCAGATACGCAACGAACTGTATCGGCATGTATATGGGGTAAATTGCTATTGAGCCTTTAGAGGTGTATAAAAAGGCTGCTTATTGTTTCTACCTCATCGACTGGAAATAAGTGTCAAGCAGACGTTTGGCGGCCGAAAAAGAGGTGACTTGTCCAGACAACACCCTCGCTTCTTCACCTGCCAACACTGGGGAAACGAGCGGATTATTGTAAAAACTGTCACGTAAGCATTCGTTAATTGTTTCATACATCCAATATTTCGCCTGCTCATTGCGACGGTGTTTGAAATAGCCGTTTGCTTTGACAAAGGTGAAATATTCGTCAATCATATCCCAAATCTCCTTGATACCGATACCGTAGAAACCGGAATAAGTAAGTACTTTCGGCATCCACCCCGATTCGGGGGTAGGGAAAAGCCGAAGGGCATTGCGGAAATGTGTCGCAGCCAGTTTGGCTTTTTCGATATTGTTCCCGTCTGCCTTGTTAATGACAATGGCATCCGCCATTTCCATAATACCTCGCTTGATACCCTGCAGTTCATCACCTGTCCCGGCAAGTTGGATAAGCAGGAAAAAATCAACCATGGAATGGACGGCCGTTTCACTTTGTCCCACTCCGACTGTTTCCACAAAAATTTTATCGAAACCGGCAGCTTCACAAAGGATGATGGTCTCGCGTGTCTTGCGTGCCACACCACCCAATGACCCTGCCGTAGGACTAGGACGGATAAACGAATCGGGATGCACGGAAAGCTTCTCCATGCGGGTCTTGTCCCCCAAAATGCTTCCTTTCGAACGCTCGCTACTGGGATCAATGGCAAGCACGGCAAGCTTACCTCCCTTCTCCAGCACATGGATGCCAAACACGTCTATCGACGTGCTCTTCCCCGCTCCGGGAACACCACTAATACCTATCCGCACGGAGTTTCCCGAATAAGGCAGGCATTTTTCTATCACTTCCTGTGCCAATACCTGATGCTCATGCTTCACACTCTCTATCAGAGTCACTGCCTGGCCAAGCACAGAAATATCACCTTTCCGTATGCCTTCCACATACTCACCAGACGTAAACTGCCGGCGTTTCGGACGTTTCCTTGCTTTCAGATACGGGTTGATGACGGTAGGTGGCTCAATGCCTTTGTTTACGGCCAACCCTTTGTATGTATCGCTGTTTTCAGGGTGTTCCATGACTGTTCTATTCAAATGAATGTTCCTTTTGCAATTTTACTTTTACACGGATGGTGACCGACGGATTTGCAGGATCGTTGGTAATCATCAGCACACGTGGAATTCCTTTCACGCTCGGAAGGTTCTCAGCCAACACGGTAATCTTCATCTTGGTCGATTCTCCCGCCTTTAATTCTGTCTTTTTCAGCTTCACTCCCAATGCGATGTTGAATACCTGCATATCTTGAATCACCAAATCCGATTTACCGGTATTGGTGATAATCACATTCAAAGATTTTTTCTGATTAGGCTTCAGGTCAGGAAATTCCAGTTGCGTGGTAGAAAGTGAAATCTGTGGCGGATTGTTCTTCTGCTGTTCAGTCATACCTGAAAAGTCCGGCAAAAGCACAACCGAAACAGGAATCTCATTGTCTCTACCCACTTTGTCACCCAAATAGCGGGACAAATAAACTGAAGTACGGGTAATACCCAACTTGGGCAACTTATCGGTATCAAGTGTCACTATAATTTTGCCGTTCTTTCCACGCTCAAGCACTTCAGGTTCCATTTTTGCCGACAGGTACGGCGGCAGATGCATCAGTACCGGTGTATATGGTTTATCTGAAGTATTGGCCACCAAAATGGTGAATTCGGGACGGTCGCCTTTGTTAACGTCTTCAAACTCGATTTCCTCCTGATTGAGCCGTATGGCATCGAAACCGAATGGATGAGTAAATGAATAGTTCTTGGAATCGGCAGTCACCTCACCATTAAACTCTAAATAGATTGGTGCAGGAGCAGCATTGCAGTACACCCCCACTTCTTTGTAGAAATGCCCTATTGCTTCAGCATCAAACACGGCACTGACCTCACCTTTCCCGCCAACCGGGACAGGTTCTTTTGTCCAGTCCACATTGATGCATCCACACGAGGCAGTCACGTTCGAAATTACTAAAGGTTTGTCTCCCGTATTGGTAAAAGGGTAAGAGACCGTCACCGGATTGCGCCACAAGATATATCCCAATTCTTGTACATTACGATCAAATGTGATTTTCGGTTGGGCACCAGCAGCGAGAACTGCTGCAAACAATATACTGAATACAAATAAGACCCGTTTCATCATCTTCTATCCATGTAAGTTCGAGTGAACAAAGATAAACAGAAAATCAATGACGGACAAAAGAAGATGTGGAAATTTATCTTCCTCCAAAGGAGGCACAAAAGACGGGACAAACCAATATCCCCCTACACATCCATGTACCTCCATGGAAGAAAGATTTTATTCAACAATCAGTGTTCTGCCGCCAGTATGTGCACTGTATTCGGGCGCGTATGCCGACTGGACAATAGCGATACCCGCCTGATACGTACCGGTACGGTCGATATACACCGTATATTCCAACCGGTATGTACCCTTAGGCATCCGGTCTATACAGAAAGAAACGGACGCGTCATGGCTGACAAAGTAATAGCCTATGTCTCTATTCCAACGATAGCCCGACAACTGTTGTTCAAGTTCCATACATGCGGCACGTTCGTCTTTTACACAAATGAAGTCCATGTCCCGATCCGCCATTACAGTGAGGCGTACTGTCAGCTTATCCCCCACGTGCAGCGTTGCGTCCTTTGCCAGTTTCTCCCCATTGCGGAAATATTCCCGTTTTATCTGCAGCCCCGTTCCGTCAGAAGGCAATACTTCATCCATCTCCTCTAAATACTGGGCATAAACAGCCCCCCAGCCTATTCCTTCACCCACACGTTCGAAACGTATGTCCGCCACCTTTGCATCTTCTCCGGTCAAGACCTGCTTGGCATAGCCCAATGCATCATGCGGTGTCTGCCACGTATGCCCACCTGCCACTGCCGTCATACTGCCCACAGATGTGAGGCTGTCTTCCGCACAGAGCAAGGCGTAAACAGCATCCGCCGTAGCTACTGGCGTTTCCCATACCTGCACCTGTTTCTGTTTCAGCAACCATTGTTTCATGCCGTCCAGTAATCCCGTATCCGGAGCAATCAGACGGATTGCCTCCATTGCAGAAACTTGTGTGGGTATCTTGTAACCCACCCACGAATAATGTGCCTTCTGCGTATCGAAATAAGTGCCCATTTCCTCTGTGCTGACGGCATATTCCTTAATGGAGTGTACCAGTTCCATTGCCTGCCGTGCACGTCCTGCAGCGTTTAAGATAATAGATACCAGCGCTTTCTCCCGGATAGTATATTCCATTGAACGATTTTCCAGTTTCGAAAGAAAATAACCGTTCACCTGTTCATCCGCCAGTATCATTGCCCTTTGATCAATCGAACAGATATATAAATAATGTATAACCTCTCCGTCAGGCATAAGCGAAACATCCTTTTGGGTTTCCATGCGCCTCATGGATTCGTAATCTTTCTGCACCTGCGTCTTCAAATAAACCAACGCACGAGTGTACATCTTCTCTACTTCCGCATCCGGTTTTACCCCCATTGCCTGCAGACGTGCCAGCAACTCCACGACCTGCGTTGTGATATACCGGCTGCCGGCCATACCCTTATACCAACTCCACGAACCATCGGGCAATTGCAAGGACTGTAATTTTTCTATCCCTGCCTGCAGGCGTTT
This sequence comes from uncultured Phocaeicola sp., assembly GCA_964488405.1. Lineage (GTDB taxonomy): Bacteria > Bacteroidota > Bacteroidia > Bacteroidales > Bacteroidaceae > Phocaeicola. The sequence continues at coordinate 8,517 of CAZAUU010000041.1, read as the reverse complement.
GCTTGTTGCATTCAAGTCGAAAAGCAAGGCAATACGGCGTTTCTGTTCGGTTTCATCGATAGCCTCGGCAAGCCACGGCATCTCGGCGAACAAGAGATTCTTCAATTCCTGGTTGCTCTCTAAGTTGCTAAGCAAAATTTCCGCCTCCTTCCTTTCAGCTTTCCACGCACGGAACATTTCCTCTATATGAGGGGTCGTCCGTACTATGTGTGATGACAAGGCATTGGCATAGTACGCCGTTGCCCACGACAAAGCATCATCATCCACCGGACTGCCTATCACCGGCAATGCCTGTATGGCATACCAACCGGGATTGGCGGTCATCTCTACTGTCAGCCGTTGTCCGGTAGCGGTCTTACCCTGCTTGTTAAACAGACCGCTCGTCGATACGGTCTTTACCGTTGTACCATCCAATTGCACCGGAATGGTTTCGGTCACCCACTGTTTGTCGGTCAACACAGGCAGATAATGCTGTTCGCCATCGCCGAATCCATCCGATTCTGCCACCACCCTACAAACCAGCACATCGTATCTATCCGGTACTTTGAAATCAAAATGCGCCACACTTGTCCCACCTTCTACCACCGAGAATGCCTGAGAGTCCTCCGCCACCTTCTGTTCCGTTACAGGATCCACCCACTCGATGCGCACCGTCCCCGCCACATTTTCCATGGACAGATTCACCAATGAAGCCATAATCACAGCACGGTCTCCTTTGCGGACGAAACGGGGGAAATTAGGCTGCACCATGAAAGGTTTCAAAGTCTGTACCGTATCCATAAGCAATCCGTAATCCATCGCCCGTGTATGGGCAAACCCCATAAAACGCCACTGTGTCAAAGCATCAGGTACGGTAAAAGTAATACTTACGTCGCCAGAAGAACCTGTATGCAAACGGGGATAGAAGAAAGCTGTTTCGGCAAAATTCCTTCGCAGGACAGTCACCGGCATAATTTCCCACTCTGCATTATTATCTTCCTTTATATCAGTGGAACCAACCATATCCTGAAGATTTTCATCTGCGTCCGCTTCTGCCACTAATTCTGCGATATTTGCTCTGTACGATTGGGTTGCCATATTCCGGCTTAAAACCATACTCTCCCGCAATCCCCCGATGCGGGAATAAAACAGCTTACCATAGTCCCCGTAAAGCCAATCGGTTCCTTTGCCCGGATAAACCACCGAGAAGTTACCTGATATCCATACCTGTTGACCGACCGAGGCAAATCCGGCACGCACATACATCGGCAGACGCTGAAAAGAGAGCGGGAAGCGCCATTCATGACTCCGCAACGCATCCAATGACGCATCGTAAAGCACCGCCATCAAGTTCGCCTCTACCGACACACCGGACGGACGGGCAATATGTAACGTCCACATTTCTTCCGCGCCCGGCTGCAACTTGTCACGAAATGTTTTCCACTTCATCACCAACCGTTTGTCGGGTAAAGGACGGATTATCCGCGACTGGCTCGTATACAGGTTCCCTTTTCTCATAAATACGAACGAAACGCTCACCGCATCCCCATACGCATCTTGGTATGGAAAACTGAAAGGCTTCATTTCTTTGTTCAGAGATACTTGGCACGAATTAAGCCTTTTTTCACCATTATACACATTGATAAATAAACAAATGTCTTCCTCATCCGTACCGATATAGAAGGTCGGAGGCATATCTTCTCCGAACGAATTACCATCCTGATAACACCATAAAGCAGACTTTACAGGCGAAACCCGATCTTCTTTCGAGAAAAGCACAAAATCCTGTTCTGCCGTACAAAGGTGTCCATTTCCATCGAGTGCCGACATTTCCATACGGTATCTGCCTGAAGGCAAAGCCCATACACCCACAGGTATAAATGACCGCATTGTTTCTGCTTTTCCTTCATAACATAAAGAATCCTTCCTGTCTTCCTGGTCCAAGGCATATACTTTGTAGTTCACCTCTACCTGCACCGGCTGGCAATCCATGTTCAATGCCTGGAACTGGATTCGCACTTGCTTCTCACGCATCACATTTTCATCCAGTCCTTTTACCTGCAAACCCAAGGCTTGTTTTCCGACAGGCAAATCCAATACCTCTTTCCGGGTCTCTCCTGCCCCATCAGTTACTTCAGCCAGTACTTTATATACATAATAAGTATGATCCACCTCATACACAGGTTGTTCCAAGAGTACTCCGACAAGGAACCTTCCTTCCGCATCGGTCTGTGTTTCCCCCGAAACCAATTCTTCTGTATTTCCCTGCCAACGAAGCCAAGACATTTCTGTACGGGACACTTTGTATTTCACACGGGCGCCGCGCACCGGTGCACCCGCATACGTTCTTGCCTCTGCCGTCAAACAGACCGAATCTCCCATCGCATAGGTTTCCTTATAAGGGTCAAACCGTACATCGAAAGTGGGACGTTTATACTCATCCACCTGGATGACCCGGAAAGTCCGGTAGCCGGACAGACTATATTGTCCGGGAGACAAATTGTCGGGTAAAACAAATTCGTGTGAGAATACACCGAATTCGTCCGTACAGACATCAGCTTCACCTATACTCCGCGAACCGGAGTACAGCCTCAGCTTGTCACCGGCGTGCCCTACCACACGAGTAGAGTCCCCCCATTGTTCATAAACCACCCCCGAAACCTGCACTGTCTGTCCCGGCCTGTACAAGGAACGATCGGTAAACAGACTTGCATGCCTCTTCCATTCTGTAACCGACTGGCTGGCTACCATTCCGTTCCTCCTTACAGCACCGATTGCCATATAATCATTCCCAGCCGTACGCACGTTGTAATATACAGTCGCATTTTCCGGCATTGTGATAACTGTCCGCCCATGGGAATCAGTGCGATGGACATTCCATACCTTGTAATCTGCTTGAGGGTCGTAAGCATCCAGTTTATAAGTCACCACCTCTGCTTCCGGAACCGGCTGCCCTGTCAGACGGTCAATGGCAATAAATTCTCGCTTGTTATCTTCTACCGGCAAATCAACCGCCTGATAAGGAGATACAAACAATAACGAATATGCGATTCCTTTTTCCTGTCCTTCCGGAATCTGCTTCAACATATAGATACCTTCCTCTGGCAACCGATAACGCAAGACCGTATCGCACATACAATAATCGGCCACAGGTGCCAGGACGTATGATGTGGAAGACAACTTCCGCCCATATTGTTTCAACAACGTTTCATATTTCATTCCGTCACGCAATCGGAGTGCCGCCGCCGATGGGGCAAAATCCATACGGTAAAGTTCGAGGGTAACGCCCTCCAGATTGGCATACGACACTTTTATCTCCGCATCATAATGCGGATAGATAAACGGGATGGACACATTCAGCTGCGGACGGGTAATATAGTCTATCTGTGCCTGCAGATTTTCCGCCCATCTACCATCCGGATATTTATCCAGCCCTTCCCGTGCAACCTTGACGGCTTTAGCCAATTCACCTTCATCCCGATAGATTTCAACAAGTTTTACATATGCATCCGCACAGGCAGGCAAGTCACCATAGGACTCAATCAGTCTATACAAACGGCAAACGACCTCATCTGCGGAAAGACGGTAAGACACAAAGTTTTCCATCTGCTGTTTTTGAAACCAGAGTTTCGCTATTTCCGTAAGCAGGAAAGCCGGACGGTTCCATCCCTCATAGAAAGTGGCTAACCCATCATACAACCTCAGGCATTCCTCGTATGCCGCCAAGCGTTGCGCACCAGTACCATACGATAACAAGTAACGGATAGCCCTGCGGGTGAGCAAATCCAACATATTGCCATCGGAAGAATCTTCGTTTCGCTTTCCAGGCTCCGTCATCGGACTGAACTCCTTAGCCGGCGTATTTCCCAACAGTTCCCTTGGGGTGACCGACAGACGGAAATAGCGGATAGCCACATCCATGCTGTCACGGAAATTCTCCAGCACCACACTACCCATCAGACTGTTCAGCACAGCCCGTGCCACGGTATCCGTTTCCTGTTCCGCCCACCGCCTCAGGATTTCCTGTTCCGCCCTGGCGCTATCGGGCGTAAGCGACGCCCGAACAGAGGCACGTATCAGGTGCGCTTTCATCATCTGGGGCAAATTCCGCTCCGCCTTTGCCTTCGCGTAAATCCGCCCCGTGATTTCGATAACCGACTGCGGCAAATCTTTCTTTTGACTTGTTTCCACCTCTTCCCATAGCCGACCGTAACTTTGCGCCGACAAAGGACATGTCAAGACACTGATAAAAATCCCTATTAACCAGGGAATCAATTGCTTTGTCTTCATACTGATCGGTTTTTCCGGTAACGGAATATTTCCCCGGCAAGGTCAGTTCCTGAAATCGAACATCAGATTCAGGTGCAAACCTTCATCGCCACTCTTGATACGGATATTGCCCGGCTGGCTATTCGGTCCCTGCTGCTCGATGGGTTTGAACGACCAAATGGCCGGGATGTCGAGCAAGAAAGAGATGTCGCCTTCAGGAAATGCCGGCATAATGGACTTGCTTGTACGTGTCGCTTCTTCAGGCGTAAAGATGCGGTAGAAGATGCCATCCGTACGCGAATAAACCGTAAACGGAGTGTCATTGCCTTCTAACGTTGCCCAATACACATTGGCATGATACCCTTTGAACTCGGGATAAACCAAATTTTCAAAGCTTTCTCCTGTCACGGTATTGTTGTAATCTTTGTGCCAGATGTCGTAGTTGGTACCGGCAATGCGGTTTTTCCATACACGATACGGGCCACGTCCCAACCATTTCATGCCGGTACATGCCTCTTCGGGATACGAGAAGGTGAAACCTAAGTTGTACACCTTGGTATCCATAAAGGCATCATCGAAACCGTCGCCTCCCGAATCACGGTTTAACAGGACGGCATCCATGTAGAGCAGTCCCTGACTGGTGAGTTTCCATACGATAGAATCCACACCACCCTTGTATTTGGCACAGAACACCGCTCCTTCTGCAGTCTGGTACACATAACTTGCTGCCTCTTCGAAACGCATCTTCATACCCACAGCCACCGGACCATCCTTGAAAGGAACCTCTTTCCCACCTGCCTTCACACGAGTTATCATACCCGTGGAAGCATCGAACGCCACGCTGACCTTTTCGCTGCGCAATGTAATTTCCTGCCCTTCCTTCACCGCTTCTGCCGGATATCTAACCTCAAGCGTCATTGGCATGGAGGCAAGGTGGCGTTCGAAATACGAAGCCGCGAAGTGGATGGGATACGACCATGTGCAAATACTATGCCCGTCCTTGTCGAAAGCTTCCAACTTCAGCACATCCCCTTCGTGAAACAAGGTGGGAAGAGTGAAATGCGCCTTGCCTGTCTCCCCGGGGGCAAGTGCAGGAAGTTCCACTTCCCCATTAGCCAGCGAACGGGATCCCCCGCCACCCTGCAGGGGCGTGGCACAGGCAAGCACCTCATAGGTCATACGACATTGGTTCAGGTTGGTATAGGTATATTCGTTCGATACGAAAAAGGTACCATCGAAATGCCCCGTTATCATCAGCGGTTTCAACTGTATGGGCGACCATTGGGAACGCACGGCATAGAAACTGCCTTCTTTCTCACGTCGTGGCCCTACGATACCGTCAGGGGCATTCGACCCGTCAGAATCGAGTATGCCGCCTTTGTCCGAGCGCTTGGGAGCCTCATCGCAAAAAGCCCAGATAAAGCCCCCGGCAAATAAAGGATTCGTGCACCAACGATCCCAGAAGTCACGGAGTCCGGCCCCTCCTCCCTGGTCGTATAGGGCATGCATGAATTCAGTGGGCATAAACACTTTGTAGCCGTTGGTAAAACGTCCCACACCCGTCAGGTACGTAGGATAATGATGCGTATCCAAATCGTTGAAATCTGCCCACGGGTGGATGACATGCCGTTTCTGGAACGGGTCATATTGGGCAAAGACTTTGTCATTCTCCACATTCCATCCTCCCTCGTTCCCATTGCTCCAAAGAATGATACAAGGATGATTCACGTCCCGCTCCACCATTTCCTTGATCAACTTGGCACCGATTTCGGTATCGTAACGGCCATGCCAGCCCGAAAGCTCATCAATGTACACAATCCCTAATGAGTCGCACATGTCGAGGAAATGTTCATCAGGCGGATAGTGTGAGCGCACGGCATTCATATTCATTTCTTTGATGAGCAACGCATCCTCACGGCTCATTGCCACACTGGTGGTACGTCCGCCGTCCACCGAGAACGAATGCCTGTTGACACCCTTCACCACCAAACGGGTACCGTTCAGATACAATCCGTCCTGCGGATAAAATTCAATCGTGCGGAATCCCACACGTTGTTCACGCACCTGCACGATGTTGCCTTGCGTATCTTTCAGTTCCATTCGTGCCACATACAGTTCGGGCGATTCGGTAGACCATGTCTTCACATCTGCCCATGTACCTCCGAAAAACAGTTCCGGCTGCGCACCGTCTATCCGGAATATCATCTGTTCCTGTCCGCCGGCTGTCAGCAGCGGTTTGCCGTCTTTCAACCCGCGCATTGAAACTGCCAACTCGTAACCGGATGCATCACCATGCATCCGGAGATATGCCTGAAAGGTGCCGTCCGCCTGCGTATCGAGTACGTAATGATCCACTGACACCGACGGAAGCACTTCTATCCATACCGGACGGTAAATTCCCCCGTAAAGCCACCAGTCGGCACGGCGTTCGGCGGCATTGACCGACTTGTCCGCCGATTCTTTCGATACCTTTACCTCCAACGTATTCTTTTTCCCTTCTTTCAACAAATCCGTAATGTCGTAGCTGAACCGGTAAAATGCCCCTTGGTGCATGTCGCCCGCCGATTCTCCGTTGATACTCACCTCGGCATCCGTCATCACGCCATCGAACACAATTTTCACCCGTTCGCCTTGCTTCCAGGCAGGTGCCTCGAAATCATAGCGGTATATGCCCGTCTCGCTGCTCGGCTTCATACCTTTCACCGTATAAAAACGTCCGTAAGTATATTCGCCAAATCCTTGCAACTCCCAACAGGAAGGCACTTCAATCTTTTTCCATTTTCCTGAGTTTTGCCCTTCCGAACAGAAGAACTCCCATGTGCGTGTGTCATCTACACCCGTGCCGGAAAGGTAAATACGTTCCGGATGAGGGGCTTGCGCATGCAAACCTAATGTCCCGCATAAACCTACTGACAACAAGACTCCCCGAATCAATTTCTTTTTCATGTATATTTATGGTTAATTTAATAATCAATGTATTGTCACCAAAGTGGCTCCAAAGCCGTATTCGCGGAACGAGGCATCCTGGCTGGAACAGTTCTTGTACTTGCGTTTCAGTTCGTCCAGGATGGCACGGCGCAACACACCGTCTCCTTTTCCGTGGATGAACACGATACGCGTACCTTTCCGGTTGCGGTATTCGTCCAGCGTCTTGCGGAACACACCAAGCTGGTACTCCAGCATCTCGCCGTTGCCCATGCCCGTAGTATCGTCCAACAACTCATGTATGTGCAGGTCCACCTCCACAATACCGTTCTTCACTTTCGGTTGTTGCTTCTCGCGTACTTTCGGCACGTCCGGTTCCTGTTTTTTCAACAAGGCTTCTTTGATATCTTCCGCCTTGACAAATACTTGCTTTACCGATTTGCCATCGCGCACGATGTCATAAATCAAAGCAGGATCTTCAAAAAAGTCAGACTCGCGGAAAGTGTGCAGTTTGTAGAATTTCACCGTGTCGATACGCAGTTCCACACCCACCGCTTCGTTCAACAGGAAAGCATGATTGTCCTTGTAAGCAAGAAGTTGCACTGCCACATGTCCCAGTCCGTTCAGTTCCGCCTTGTCAAACTCTTCTATATGCTGTTTCATGTTGGGTGCCACCGTTCCCCGGCTACGCAAAATCCAGTTGCTCCCTTCTGCCGAAAGGTAGAGATAATCGATAAAGAAATTGCTGTCATTCACCAAATACGTGTCAAAAGGCGTTGTCGAAGGCGCCTTTACATCCTGTGGTACATAAGCGAGGAACACATTCAACACATCGTTCCCCTTCACCTCCGGCATTCTGTACGTAACGGGCTTATCGGCAGGTTCTTTTTCCTCCTCCTCCGCTTTTACTTCCGTCTGTGTCGATTTCAGCGGAATATTGTACTTGTCAGACTGCACCACGACACATTCTTTCACCAACATCGGTATTTCGAAACCGTCCTCATCTTCCACAAGGGCGATATCCTTGCTTTGAAACCCTTTTACGATACCGCCTCCCACTTCGCTGAGGAAGCGTACTTTATCTCCAATCTTCATATTCCTTCCAGTTTGATTTAGTTTTCACAAAGGTAAGGAATTTTCCCAATAAACCAATTTCCCGCCAGAACCCACACCAAAATATTACAACACCCTCTTTTTTGTCATTAGTTGCTTGATTTGATGACTAACGAAAAATCTCCGCTACTTTCTTCGTACTACCAGCCGGAACTGCTCAGGACAGTGTTCATGGCGGACATGGCATCTGACCAGTCACTGTCGGTTACTTCCGTTGCGCCGTCTTGTCCA
>CAZAUU010000040.1:0-21854 GCA_964488405.1 uncultured Phocaeicola sp. | reverse complement strand
AATGTGGATGACAGGAATCCGGAAGTCTGGAACGTGCTGGCCAAAGAGCTGTATGGCAGGCTCTTTGCTGACAGGGGATATATCTCCCCAAGACTCTTCGAGGATCTTTTTAAAGACGGCATACATCTCGTTACGGGAATCAAAGTGAACATGAAAAACAGGCTTATGCCCTTTTGGGATAAAATCATGTTGCGCAAACGTTTCGTCATCGAGTGCATCAATGACATGCTCAAGAACACGGCTAAACTGGTACATTCAAGGCACAGGTCCATCAACAATTTCCTGATGAACCTGATTGCTGCACTGGGAGCTTACTGCTTCTTTGACAACAAGCCTGAAGCTCTGCAAGGATATACCATCGGGAAATCAAAACAACTGACTTTGTGGTAATCTTAAGCCGAACTCACGTATATATTCATTCAGCCGCTATTGTATCAATGCTTCGCTGATGACAGGGAGTAGCACGTTCTGGCTTTTGGCAATGCTGGCCCATCCATGGCGCGCGACACAAAATGTGAACTTGATGGGACAATCGACCATCATGCCGATTTTCTTCAACTGCTTGTTCATCACGTGGGAAGCGCTCAGATACTGCCGCCGTTCACCCTCTCCGGGCAACTTGATGACGAGCAACAGACAGGGCGAATCCGAGTCTGCGTTTTTACGCACGATGTCCTGCATGGGCTGTTCCCACCTGATGCTAAGTTGCCGGTCAGCCTTGTGAAGCCGATAGACCAGCACCCCGTTCCGCAGGTCTTTCTTCCTCAGGAAGGTCAAATCCACGAACGACTGCCACGAAGGTAGAAGCAAAACAGGAACAAGTCGCGGGCAAAACCTAAAGCGGGACACCGGTCAAGGTCAAGGTTCTTGATTCTTCCAACCACTTCCGACGAAATGGCACGCTTGATTGTCTTTTCCACGCCCATATTAATATGGCGGAATGGATCCGGTTTTCCACCAGCCCTTCTTCTGCAATCCTGTTATACAAGGTACGCATGTAAAACGAGATGGTATTCGGATATTTCCCGTTCCGTTTTAAATAGGCCCCGTACTCCATCATCATGCCAGAATCCATCTTATCCTGATCCACATCCCCGGCCTTATCGCGAAAACGGATGAAGCTGTTCAGCAAACTGGCATAGATCTCCGAAGTGCGTTCCTTCCCCATGCACCTGGTTTGACTGATAATCTTACGGGCATAAGCAAAAAATCGTTGTCTTGATTTGCTGAGGCGTGAAAAACACGGACTACCTACTCGGATAATACCTTCCAAACGCCTTATGTCATCCTCGGTACGGCATTTCAGGACTTCCAGATAGCGGGCACGTCCTGGGTCATCACCCGGCTGCCGGATTTTCCCCAAAATTTCGTCCCACTCGGAAAGATACAGTTTGTACCCCGTACTAATCAGGCGCGTCTGCCGCTCATGTATCACTTGATAACACAATGTACCTTCTTTGCCTGCAAGCGAAAAGGGCCTGAATTTAATTTTTATCGTTGCCATATAACCAGTATATTTTCAATAAATATAAGGATTTTGTCATGACAGGACAGGAAAAGGAAACCGCCTTCCTTCTACGGACAACGCAGAAGGAAGGCGAAATAATGGGGATGCCGACTGGTGACCTGTTTATCAGCAATTTCCCGGACAACGGGGCTTGATTTGCTTGAAGAAATCATTGCCCTTGTTGTCCACCAAAATGAATGCCGGGAAGTCTTCTACTTCAATCTTCCAGATGGCCTCCATGCCCAGTTCCGGATATTCCACACATTCGATGCTCTTGATGTTGTTCTGTGCGAGGATAGCCGCCGGACCACCAATGGAACCTAAGTAGAACCCGCCATATTTCTTGCAGGCATCCGTTACCGCCTGGCTGCGATTGCCTTTTGCCAGCATAATCATGCTGCCCCCGTGGCTCTGGAAGAGATCCACATACGGATCCATACGGCCTGCCGTCGTCGGTCCCATTGAACCGCAAGCCATTCCCTTTGGCGTTTTCGCCGGACCTGCATAATAAATAGGATGGTCCTTGATATATTGCGGAAGATCTTCACCCTTATCCAAACGTTCTTTCAACTTGGCATGCGCAATGTCGCGGCCTACAATAATCGTACCATTCAGCGACAGGCGGGTAGCCACCGGATATTTGTCCAATTCGGCAAGGATTTCTTTCATCGGACGGTTCAGATCAATCTTTACGGCATTGCCTTCGCCTGCCTGACGCAACGCTTCCGGAATCAACTCACCCGGATTGGCATCCAATTTTTCAATCCATATACCGTCCTTGTTGATTTTACACTTGATATTGCGGTCTGCCGAACAAGATACGCCCAACCCTACAGGACACGAAGCACCGTGGCGGGGCAAGCGGATGATGCGCACGTCGTGTGCATAATATTTTCCGCCAAATTGCGCTCCCAGGCCGATGCGGTGCGCTTCTTCCAATACCTGCTGTTCAAGTTCAAGGTCGCGGAAAGCACGCCCATACTCGTTGCCCGTTGTAGGCAGGTTATCATAATAATGGGTAGAAGCCAGCTTCACCGTGAGCAGGTTCTTTTCGGCAGAGGTTCCACCGATGACGAATGCAATGTGGTAAGGAGGACACGCCGCCGTGCCCAGCGTTTTCATCTTTTCTACCAGGAAAGGCACCAGTGTGGCCGGATTCAGGATGGCTTTCGTCTCCTGGTACAAGTAAGTCTTGTTGGCAGACCCACCGCCTTTGGTTACGCACAAGAAGTTGTATTCCATACCCTCGGTAGCCTCCAAATCGATTTGCGCCGGCAAGTTGCAACGGGTGTTCACTTCTTCATACATACTCAGCGGGGCATTTTGCGAGTAGCGCAGGTTATTTTCGGTATAAGTTTTATACACACCCAGCGACAAGGCTTCTTCATCGCAATAACCGGTCCATACCTGCTGTCCCTTTTCACCGTGTATGATCGCCGTTCCCGTGTCCTGGCAAAAAGGCAGTACACCTTTTGCCGCCACTTCGGCATTGCGCAAGAATGTCAGTGCCACATATTTGTCGTTCTCACTGGCTTCCGGGTCATCCAAGATTTTGGCTACCTGCTCGTTGTGCGAGCGGCGCAGCATGAAAGAAACATCGTGGAACGCCGCATTAGCCATTGCGGTCAGACCCTCTTTTTCCACTTTCAGGATGGGTTTCCCTTCAAACTCGCTTACAGAAACGTAATCTTTCGTAAGCAGATAGTATTCGGTAGTATCTTCTCCGTGTTCGAACATCGGCTGATACTTGAACTCAGGTGTTGCCATAATTCTATAAAATCAATTGTTAGTTATTACGTGCGGACAAAGTTACAAAGTATTATTGAAATTCTTCCTAACAGTATCAGGAAAAGTTACCATCTCCTTTCCGCAAGGCCGGCTTCCCTTCATCCTGGCACAGCCTCCAGGCGATCCAGCAGTTCTTTGCCCAACACGGTCTTTATTTTGATATGCTCCAGCACCATCATCGCGAAAGGGGTGCTTTCGAATGCCTCACCCGACTGTCCAGGGCCGGCCTTCAGAGTCAATGAAAAATCCTTCCTGGCATCTTCGTACACCATGCGGTCCAGCCATACCAGCGAATCCTGCCATTGGCGGACAATTGACGCGATGTCGGCAGCCGTCACCTTTTCCGCATCCAATCCATAGAATTCCAACATCTTCCGATAAGCCCACGTCCACTCATAAGTATAATACCGGGCATGCATCTCGGCAAAACGGTCGTGTATCTGTTCCGTCGTATGCACGATGCCTGTTTCTACATCATTCATCAGCCGTTCCACCTCGCTCTCGGGCGCAATCAGCCCCGACATGTCCACCCACTCGCCCGTGCCTGCGGATGTATCGGGCTGCAGCCGCCTGCGGATGTCTTCGTTGCTTCCGAAACGGATTTTTTCCAACCGCCGGACGACCAAGCCTCCCAAATATTTGTGGATAGCGGACTCGTAAAACCGGATGCCTCTGTCCAATGCCGTTTTCTTTATTTTCATATCCTGGTATGAATACAGATCCGACCCCTCCTCCGACATACGCTCTAATTCTTTCAGGATTTTCCGCCCATTCATCACCTTCCGGACAATAAAGGGGTTGAGCAGGTTGTAATTAATCTGGTCCAACCGGACGGGATCTTTGCGCAAATCGCGCCCGTGCCATTTCTGTGCATCGCGGACGGTTCCTGCACTTCGCAGATTAACCCCCGGGACCAGATAGGTGGTACCTTTGTCCTCTATCAGGTACGAAAACGGTAAATCCGATGTGTCCGGATGACCGACGTGCCTGCCTGCCACCAACGAGAAAGCGCCAATGCACGCAGGCCACAGAATGTACGAGCCGGAGGCGGTCTTCACCCCACGCTCCAACATTCCTTGGTGAACCGGCCCCAGTTTGTACATGTGGTTGCTCTGGTTCGAACCCGACCCGGCATTCATGAAGGAAAACATACCCGCTATCAGCAAGGTCGACTTGTGGTGGGTCACCGTGAAAGGACCAGCAAAAATGGCGCATGCCTCCCCGTGCTCCCCCTGACAATTGCTGAAGAACAACGAGTCGGAAGCCGAATAATTGTGTCCTATGCGGCACGCCTGTCCTACGAAACAGCGCATTATCATGGTGCCGTCCCCGATGTCCGCCCCGCTGGAAATAATGAAGTCATCGCACACCACGCCGTAACCGATATGCACCGGGTCGGAGACATTGCTGCCGATTGTCCCGTTCTTCAACCGTCCCGCCCCTTCTATCCTGCAACAATCACCGATGCGCACGTTCCTGATACAACCCGTATTGACAATGCACACGTGGCTGCCGATACGTCCCATGTCCGATGCGCGTGCGTCGGCGCACGCTTCGGCCAACGCGACCATTCGTTTTATCAACTGCGGGCGGTGACGGTAAAGTGCCATGATGTATGCCTGTTGAGCCGAAAGCCGATCATGGATTATCACCTCACATCCCCCGGCCTCGTTGAGCACGGGCACCTCCACCCCGTTACCGAAGCGCGAACATCCGTCGGTCAGAATGATGTCAACGTTTTCTATGAAAGTGGACTCCCCTATCTCGTAATTGGCTATATAATTCTTCACGTTTTCTATCAGGCAGTTGTCGCCTACCGTCACATTGTGCAGCATCACGCCGCACAGCCCGGCACGCTTGCGTACTCCGCCTGCCAGACGGAATTCATCTTCGAACACCCCCAAGCGAACCTTCCCTGAAAAGCGGACGTGACGTACACGGTCGGGGGTAAAGGTTTCAGCCACCTGCACGTTTTCCCAGCACTCGGCCGTACACGCTTGTTTCTCCAAACAAGCAATTTCTTCCTTCGTGAGCAGGCGGTAGGCTGTCATAAGCCTTCCTCCTCATCATAAATCTGATAAAGGAAATCATTATAGGGGTACTTCTGCACATGCAGTTCCCTCACCTTATTGTACAACAGACGCTTCAGTTCCTCGATGTGTGTCCTGTTGCGTGCCGAAATGAAAATGCAGTTGTCTTCCAGCCTGGCCATCCACGTCCGCATCAGTTCGTCCAACGTGATGTTTTCTTTCGTCTTCGGGGTCAGGTCGTCCTCGGCCTTCTCTACACACGTGTAGGCATCTATCTTGTTGAACACAATAATCACCGGTTTTCCTCCGGCACCCAAGTCGGCCACCGTTTTATCCACCACCTGTATCTGCTCCTCAAAGTCGGGATGGGAGATGTCTACCACATGCACCAACAAATCGGCCTCACGCACCTCGTCCAATGTCGACTTGAACGAATCCACCAGGTCGGTGGGCAGCTTGCGGATAAAGCCGACCGTATCCGAAAGCAGGAAAGGCAGGTTGCCGATGATCACTTTGCGCACCGTCGTGTCGAGAGTGGCAAACAGCTTGTTCTCGGCAAACACATCGCTTTTGGCAAGCAGGTTCATCAGCGTGGATTTGCCCACATTGGTATAGCCTACCAATGCCACGCGGATCAATCGCCCGCGGTTCTTGCGCTGTGTGGACTTCTGCGTGTCGATTTCAGCAAGCCGCTGCTTCAACAACGACATACGGTTCAGGATGATACGGCGGTCCATTTCCAACTGTGTCTCGCCCGGTCCGCGCAATCCCACAGATCCTTTTCCTCCTCCGGCTCCCGATCCGCCTCCCTGGCGTTCCAAATGGGTCCACAGACGTTGCAGGCGTGGCAGCATGTACTTGTATTGCGCCAGCTCCACCTGTGTTTTCGCACTGGCCGTCTGCGCCCGCATCGCAAAAATATCCAATATCAACGAGGTGCGGTCCAGTATTTTCACCTTCAATTCGCCCTCAATGTTTCGTATTTGTTTTGCCGACAATTCGTCATCAAAAATTACCATGCCGATTTCGGTCCCTTCGTCTTCGTTCTGTGCTTCCAAATATTCCCTGATTTCCTGCAGTTTCCCTTTCCCCACGTATGTCACCGAGTTGGGCGCGTCCAATTTCTGCGTGAATCGCCTTACAACTTCCGCCCCTGCCGTATCGGCAAGGAAAGCCAGCTCGTCTAAGTATTCATTGGTCTTACGTTCACTTTGGGACGGGGTAATCAACCCCACCAGCACAGCCTTTTCGGTCTGTGCGTCAGATATGACAAATTCTTTCATTCAGTACAGATATATTTCTAAACCACGCAAATATAACAAGTTTTTCCGTATAAACAAAGCAGCGGGAAAATCGGGTTGCCATCAGCCCCCAAATACCACTTCCCCGACGCACGCCTGATGGTCGGAATTCTCCATGCGGTAAAGTTTCAGGTCGTGTTGATCGACAAGAACAATTATCACCAATTCCCTCCTTTGATTTACCAGGTGGCCTCGGTGGGTGTGGAGTCCAGTTCCATTTCGTTTCCCTTCAGGAAAATATTCAAATAAGAATGACGTGTATTTCCGGATGGCGGAGTCGCGCCTGGTCTTTACGGACCGTAACATCCTGCAGACTCCATCGGCAAGGTGGAATACGATTATCCGGTGCCGGCCACCGATACTACATCCTATTTCTTTGGCAACAAACACATCGAAGAAGAGGCAATTCCGATGAAGACATTGGAGGAAGCGATGGGCTTGCGTAATGCCTTGCTGGGCAACTTCGAACGAAGTGTGACATGTACAACCGAACAGGAACGGCAGGAGTTGCTGAATATCGTCATCGTGGAAGGTGGTGCCACCGGCGTGGAGATTGCCGGGGCATTGGCGGAAATAAAACATTACGTGCCACCGAAAGATTATCCGGACATGGACAGCAACCTATTGCAGATTTGCCT
This sequence comes from uncultured Phocaeicola sp., assembly GCA_964488405.1. GTDB lineage: Bacteria > Bacteroidota > Bacteroidia > Bacteroidales > Bacteroidaceae > Phocaeicola. The sequence goes on along the minus strand of CAZAUU010000040.1, from coordinate 14,590 downwards.
GCTGGAAGCTACCGACCACCTGTTGTCGGGCATGTCGGCGGCTTCTTCCGAGAAGGCGAAAGAGTTTCTTCGGGACATGGGGGTCAACGTATGTTTAGGTAAGAAGGTTTCCGATTATCAGGATCATAAGGTAATCCTGGAAGACGGTTCGACTATCCCCACCCGCACGTTCATCTGGGTGAGCGGCGTATGTGTCAATACCGTAGGCAACCTGCCGGAAACATCCATAGGCAGGGGCAGACGCCTCAAGGTAGACGCTTACAACCGCGTGGAAGGTTTCTCGAACATATTCAGTATCGGCGACCAATGCATCATGAACGGAGGTGATCCGGCTTATCCGAACGGACACCCGCAACTGGCCCAAGTGGCAATCCAGCAAGGCAAACTTTTAGCCGACAACTTGAAACGCTTGGAACAGGGTGTGGCATTGAAGCCTTTCCGTTACCGCAACTTGGACTCAATGGCTACAGTGGGAAGGAACAAGGCCGTGGCGGAGTTCAGTTCGATGAAGATACAAGGTTGGACAGCATGGTTCTTATGGTTAGTCGTATACCTGCGTTCCATTTTGGGCGTGCGGAATAAAATCAATGTCTTATTCAACGTGGATGTGGAGCTACCTGACTTATGACCATTCACTCCGTCTCATCCTGTATGCACGCAAGGCAAAAGAAGTGATCGATCGCGAAAAGCGGGAAGCAGAAGTGCATTGGGGAGAAAATGAGACCTTGATAAAACCGCAAGACTGAGGTAGGATAACAAAGAATAAAAAGAAGTACCGATCTCGTCTCCGGGATATGCTTCTTGTTCTTTTGTCGGTATGGATTATTTGATCCGAAAACCCGCCCGCCAGGAACTCCACGCCATTAAAGATGGGGGTAATCTTGATTTTTTTCTTATCATACTGACATATAAATCACAATTTATATCTAAATTTGCCACAAACAACTTTAACTAACCAAGAATTTATGGCAACTACTAAATGTATCGGCATTCTGACTTCCGGAGGCGATGCCCCAGGAATGAACGCAGCCATCCGCGCCGTGACACGTTCGGCCATCTACAACGGGATGAGAGTAAAAGGCATCTATCGGGGATATAAGGGATTGCTCACAGGAGAAATCCAGGAGTTCAAAACACAAAACGTCAGCAATATCATCCAACAGGGCGGCACCATCCTGAAAACCGCACGCTGCGAGGAGTTCAAAACCGAAGAAGGGCGCAAGATCGCTTTCGAGACCATCAAGCGCGAAGAGATTGACGCCCTGATTGTAATCGGCGGCGATGGATCGCTGACGGGGGCACGGCTACTGGCACAAGAGTACGACATCCCCTGCATCGGACTTCCCGGAACAATCGACAACGACCTTTTCGGCACAGACACCACCATCGGTTATGACACGGCATTGAACACCATTTTAGACGCAGTAGACAAAATTCGTGACACGGCCACCTCACACGAACGCCTTTTCTTTGTGGAAGTCATGGGACGTGATGCCGGGTTTCTTGCCCTCAACGGTGCCATCGCCGCAGGTGCGGAAGCCGCCATCATCCCCGAGTTCAACACGGAAGTGGATCAGCTGGGAGAATTCATCAAGAACGGGTTCCGCAAGTCGAAGAACAGTTCCATCGTGCTGGTAGCCGAAAGCGAAATCACAGGCGGAGCCATGCACTACGCCGAACGTGTGAAAAATGAATTCCCGCAATATGATGTACGCGTGACAATCTTAGGACACCTGCAACGCGGCGGAAAGCCTACAGCACACGACCGTATCATCGCCAGCCGTATGGGGGTGGCAAGCATCCAGGCATTGATGGAAGGACAACGTAACGTCATGATTGGTATCGAAAATGATACTATCGTGTATGTCCCCTTCAGCAAGGCCATCAAAAACGACAAGCCCATCGACCGCGAGCTGGTCAACGTGCTCCACGAGCTCTCCATCTGAAGACACGAAAATGTGTGTGTGCCGCTACCGGGGCACACACGTCACTTTTTCTTCGCAAGACGGATGCCATCTTCTTCCAACACGATGAGACGTTTCCTATACAATTCACCCACTGCTTTCTTGAATGTCTTCTTGCTCACACCAAACGCAAGGTAAATGGCAGACGCATCTGTCTTGTCGTTTTCGGAAATACGCCCGCCGTGAGTGACGATGTGCTGCAGCAGCCTTTCGGCAAAATCATCCACCTTCCTGAACCCGCCCTGCTGAAGTTCGAGGTCAATTTTCCCATCCGCACGTACCTGCTTTATGTACGCCTGCAGACGCATGCCCGGCTCCAGGGGGCAGAATATCTCATTGTGGTACAGCATACCGCCAAACTTGTTGTCCACTATCACCTTGTATCCCAAGTCCGTGCGTTGCCATACCAGCACATCGGTCTCTTCGCCCGCCTCGTAGTCCGGACGCTCACGCGAAAGAAAATGCTCCACTTTTGCCGAGGCCATGATGCGGTAGCTCTCCTCGTCCACATAGACATAGACCATATACCGTCCCCCTTTCTGCATTTTCACCTTCTGCTCGCGGAAAGGGACGAAAAGATCCTTCATCAATCCCCAGTCGAGGAAAGCCCCAAACCGGTTTACCCATGCCACCTCCAAGTAGGCGAATTCGCCCACCTGCACGTAAGGCTGGAGTGTGGTGGCCACCAGCCGTTCCTCCATATCCAGGTAGATAAAGACATTCAGCATATCGCCCGGCTTGCAATCTTCGGGCACATAACGTGTCGGCAACAGGATTTCACCGTCCTCATCTCCGTTGAGGTAAACCCCGAAGTCTACCTTCCTCACCACCTCAAGCTGATTGTATTTTCCCAATCTTATATGACTCATACCACTAAAATTTGACTGTAAAGATAGGAAGTTTTTTCCATTTATTCCACATGCAAGTGCCCTGAACACAGGACCAACACAACCAATTTTGGTTGAATAAGTTTTATCAAAGACCTTTGGGTTGCAGGAAATCCGCATCTTTACACCGTAGCATATTGGCTCAATCTTTTCATATTTTTTAGCACGAAAAATTCCGTTAACGTTACCGATGAAACAATTTTTATACTACATTTGCCCTTGGTATTGTAAAGCGTAGTTTGCAGATATGGCAAATAATATAAAACATCTGGGTATTGTGGAAAACATTGATGGCTCTCATGTAAGAGTGAAAATTGTCCAAAGCTCAGCCTGTTCGGCATGCAGCGTGAAAGGCCACTGCACTATTTCGGAATCAAAAGAAAAAACAATTGACGTATTTAACGTACGAAACGTTCCTTGCCGAATAGGAGAACAGGTGCTGGTTGTTGGTACAACTTCCATGGGACTGAAAGCGGTTCTGCTTGCTTTCGTCCTTCCGGCCATTGTATTGTTTTTTGCCTTGACCATATCTTTGCATATAACCGGGAAAGACGAAATCCGATCGGTACTCATTGCCCTTTGTTCATTGGTTCCCTACTATTTTATCATATACAAATACAAAAACAAGCTTGGCCGTTCGCTTCTGTTTACATTGGAACCTGTATAATAATCAAATAAACTAACTTTCTAACTTTATTGTTTTATGAATTTAATTTTGGTTGCAGTAATTTCATTGGGAGCCATCGGGCTGGTATCTGCCCTCATCCTGTATGTGGCCTCGAAGAAATTTGCTGTGTATGAAGACCCGCGAATCGCCCAAGTATCCGAGGCGTTGCCACAAGCCAATTGCGGAGGATGCGGATATCCGGGATGCACCGGCTTCGCAGATGCCTGCGTGAAGGCAGGCTCGCTGGAAGGAAAACTTTGTCCGGTAGGCGGGCAGCCTGTCATGGAGAAAGTAGCCGCCATTTTGGGATTGGAAGCCGTCCTCGCGGAACCCAAAGTGGCGGTGGTGAGATGCAATGGGACATGCGTCAACCGTCCGAAACTGGCGTTGTACGATGGGGTACGTTCATGCGCAGTTGCCAATTCTACCGGTGGAGGTGAAAGCGGATGCTTTTTCGGCTGTTTAGGATGTGGGGACTGCGTTTCGGCATGCCCGTTCGGGGCAATACGCATGAATCCGGAAACAGGACTTCCCGAGGTGAACGAAGAGGCATGTACGGCGTGCGGGGCATGCGTGAAAGCTTGCCCACGAAGTATCATTGAAATCCGTCCGAAGGGCAAAAGAAGCCGGCGCGTGTATGTGCAGTGTGTGAACAAGGACAAAGGGGGAGTGGCACGCAAGGCATGCACCGTTGCCTGTATCGGTTGCGGCAAGTGCGTGAAAGCATGCCCGTTCGAAGCCATTGCAGTGGAAAACAATTTGGCTTATATCGACCCCGACAAGTGCAAGTCATGCCGCAAATGCGAAATGGAGTGCCCGCAAAAAGCTATCGTTGCAGTCAATTTCCCGCCACGTAGGCAGGAGGCTACCAAAGAGATGGAAAGCGAGGCCTAATCAAACGAATAACAAATTATTAAATTTATTTACAGTGAATACTTTTAGAATCGGTGGAGTACATCCTGCAGAAAACAAATTGTCAGCCGGAAGGGCTATCGAGGTCCTGCCACTTCCCAAGCAGGCAATTTTTCCGTTATCCCAACATATAGGTGCCCCCGCTACCCCGGTTGTAAAGAAGGGCGACACGGTGAAAGTGGGCACACGCATAGCAGAAGCGGGAGCTTTTGTATCGGCTGCCATCTTTTCATCCGTATCCGGGAAGGTCAACAAAATAGATAGTGTAACAGATGTCAGCGGTTACCGCAAGCCTGCCATATTCATCGATGTGGAAGGCGATGAATGGGAAGAAACAATAGACCGCAGCAATACCCTTATAAAAGAATGCAGCCTCTCTCCGGAGGAAATTGTTTCCAAAATCAAAGAAGCGGGCATCGTGGGTATGGGAGGTGCCTGCTTCCCTACCCATGTCAAGCTCTCCCCCCCACCGGGATGCAAGGCAGAATGTATCATCATCAACGGTGTGGAATGTGAGCCTTACCTGACGGCCGACCACCGGCTGATGCTTGAAAAAAGTGACGAGATACTGGTAGGCGTCAGCATCCTGATGAAAGCAGTGAAGGTCAACCGTGCCTATATCGGCATAGAAAATAACAAGCCTGACGCCATCCGGCTGATGAGTGAAAAAGCGGCAAGTTATCCGGGCATTGAAGTGGTACCGCTGAAAGTGAAATATCCACAAGGGGGAGAAAAACAGCTTGTCGATGCCATTATCGGACGGCAAGTGCCTGCCCCTCCGGCCATACCGATCCATGTAGGTGCCGTGGTACAGAACGTAGGAACCGCATATGCCGTGTATGAAGCCGTACAGAAAAACAAACCCCTGTTTGAACGTGTTGTGACGGTGACGGGCAAATCGTTGAAAAAACCTTCCAACTTCCTGACACGTATGGGCACGCCGATGATCCAACTGATAGAAGCTGCCGGAGGGCTCCCCGAAGACACAGGCAAAGTCATCAGCGGAGGCCCCATGATGGGCAAGGCACTGACGGGCACCGAAGTTCCGGTATGCAAGGGGAGTTCCGGCATACTGGTTTTGGACGGGAAGGACGCCAGACGTGCCGCACCACAACCCTGCATCCGATGTGCCAAGTGCGTGAATGCCTGTCCGATGGGACTGGAACCTTATCTGCTTGCCACCTGCTCGGCACATGGAGACTGGGACCGCGTGGAACACGAAATGATCATGTCGTGCATCGAATGCGGTTCGTGCCAGTTTACATGTCCTTCCCATCGACCGATGTTGGACTATATCCGTTTAGGTAAGGGTAAAGTAGGCGGAATCATCCGTGCCCGTAACGTTAAAAAATAATTGTAAAAAACATTATGGCTAATAAATTAATCGTATCATTATCGCCCCACGTGCATGGCAATGACAGCGTACAGAAAAACATGTATGGCGTGATTGTCGCCTTAATGCCTGCCTTGCTTGTGTCGTTATTCATATTTGGTTTGGGAGCTGCCATCGTAACACTGACCTCGGTAGCCGCTTGTGTTTTTTTCGAATGGGCTATCACGAAGTTCATTCTGAAACGGGAACATACCACCATCATGGACGGTTCGGCTGCCCTCACGGGACTGCTGCTGGCGTTCAATCTCCCTTCCAATCTTCCCGTCTGGATTATCATCATCGGTGCTTTGGTGGCAATCGGCATCGGCAAGATGACCTTCGGCGGACTGGGCTGCAACCCGTTCAATCCCGCCTTGGTGGGACGTGTTTTCCTGCTGATTTCTTTCCCAGTACAGATGACCTCGTGGCCGCAGGCAGGACAGCTGACTTCCTATTTGGATGCGGCTACCGGGGCTACTCCGTTGGCATTGATGAAACAGGCGGTACATGGTAGTGCAGATGCCTTGGACCAGCTGCCCGATGCCATAGACCTCTTCTTGGGGAACAATCCTGGCTGTATAGGTGAAATCAGTGCAATAGCCCTGCTTGCAGGACTGGTTTACATGCTATGGAAGAAAATCATCACGTGGCATATTCCGGTTTCCATCCTTGCCACGGTATTTGTATTTTCAGGACTGATGCATCTGGCCAATCCGGTTTATGCTTCCCCCCTGCTCCACTTGTTCACCGGCGGACTGATGTTGGGTGCCATTTTTATGGCAACCGATTATGTCACCTCGCCGATGACACACAAAGGAATGATTATCTATGGCGTGGCCATCGGTTTCCTGACGGTGGTTATCCGCACGTTCGGTGCTTACCCTGAAGGTATGTCATTCGCTATCCTCATCATGAATGCATTCACGCCGCTTATCAATACATACTGCAAACCTAAACGCTATGGGGAGGTAGCAAAAAAGAAATGAAAAAGCTTGAATCATCATTGAGAAACATGGCCCTGGCACTGACCGGCTTTACCATTGTTGCCGGAGCCCTGTTGGGATGGGTGAACGATGCCACCGCCGATTCCATTGCACAAGCCAATGCCAAAGCCCTGAGCGATGCCATTGCCGTAGTGGTACCGGGATTTGACAATAATCCGGCAGAGAATCCTGATACAATAGAAATGAGTGGCGCCACTTACCAGATTTACAGGGCAACAAAAGAAGGGCAACCCATTGGAGCTGCCGTAGAGGCTACTGCCAACGGCTTCGGAGGCGCACTGACCGTGCTGGTAGGCTTCGACAACGAAGGGAACATCATCGATTATTCTTTGCTAAGCCATTCTGAAACACCCGGATTAGGTTCGAAAGCTTCCGACTGGTTTAAAAAAGGAAACAAGGGAGACATTACGGGGAGAAATCCGGGCAAAGCTCCACTGGCTGTAAACAAAGACGGAGGGGAAATAGATGCAATCACCGCTTCCACCATCACTTCACGTGCTTTCCTGAACGCCGTAAACCATGCCTACGCCGCCTACAAAGGGCAACAGACAGATGCCATAAGCGGAGCTACACAACAAATGAACGAATAAAGAAAGGAAACGACTATGAATAATCTGAAAGTACTGATAAACGGAATCGTAAAGGAAAACCCGACATTCGTGCTACTTTTGGGAATGTGTCCGACACTGGGGACTACCTCTTCCGCCATCAATGGCATGGGCATGGGACTTGCTACCATGTTTGTCCTAATTTGCTCGAATTTCGCCATTTCCGCCATCAAGAATCTGGTACCCGATATGGTACGCATTCCTATTTTCGTGGTAGTAATCGCTTCGTTCGTGACCGTACTGCAAATGCTGATGCAGGCATATACGCCCGACCTCTATGCCACACTGGGACTCTTCATCCCCCTGATTGTAGTAAACTGCATCCTGCTGGGACGTGCCGAAGCCTTCGCCTGCAAAAACACGCCCGTATCCTCCCTCTTCGACGGATTGGGCATAGGGCTGGGGTTCACCATCGCCTTGACCCTGCTGGGAGCCATACGTGAATTTTTGGGGACAGGCAAACTGTTCAACATCACCGTCATGCCTGAAGATTACGGCATGCTGGTATTTGTGCTGGCACCGGGTGCCTTCATCGCATTGGGCTACCTGATAGCCATTGTCAATCGCTTGAAGAAAGCATAACTTCCTAAAAACTGCAAACCATGGAATATATATTGATTTTTATTACCGCCATATTCGTGAACAACATCGTGTTGTCACAATTTCTCGGCATCTGCCCTTTCCTGGGCGTATCCAAGAAAATAGAAACGGCAATGGGCATGGGAGCCGCCGTGGCCTTCGTGCTGATGCTTTCCACCATTGTGACCTACGTCATCCAGAAATTTGTACTTGATGCATTCAACTTGGGATACCTGCAGACTATTGCATTTATCCTGGTCATTGCCGCCCTGGTACAGATGGTGGAAATCATCCTGAAAAAAGTATCACCGGCACTGTACCAGGCATTGGGCGTGTTCCTTCCCCTTATTACCACCAACTGCTGCATCCTTGGCGTGGCAATCCTGGTGATCCAAAACGATTTTGACCTGCTGACAGGTGTCATTTACGCTTTTTCCACCGCATTGGGATTTGCCCTTGCCCTGATAGTCTTCGCGGGCATCCGCGAACAGCTTAGCCTGGTCAGCATCCCCAAAGGCATGCAAGGCATGCCGATTGCCTTGATTACCGCCGGACTGCTTGCCATGGCATTCATGGGATTTTCCGGTGTAGACAAAGGACTTTCCGCCCTGTTCGGATTGGGATAACAAATACAAACGGAAAAGCTGGGAGTGCTGCATTGCCTGCGGAAAATAATCTTCGATGGCAGATGCAGCACTCCCGGCTTTTTTTATGATTCCCGATACGTGCAGACCTAATACCCTTCGGCCTATTCCTTGCCGAAGCGTGCCGCCTGTTCGGCAATCAGTGCCGCATCATCGAAATAATTGATTTTCATCGCACGGCGCACCTCACTCAAAGTCTGTGCTGCCACTTCACGCGCCGTTTCGCATCCTTTCTTCAACATATCATAAACGGAAGGGATGTCTTTCTCAAATTCTTTCCGACGGTTACGGATCGGCTCAAGTTCTTCCTGCATCACAGCCGTCAAAAATTTCTTTACCTTTACATCCCCCAGACCACCACGTGTGTAATGCGCTTTCAGTTCGTCCAAGCCGGAATATTCGGGCAAGTATCGCCCGAAGTGTTCGGGACGACAGAAAGCATCCAGGCAGGCAAACACGACATTTCCCTCCAACTTTCCCGGATCGCTTACTTTGATGTGCGTGGGATCGGTATACATACTGCGGATTTTCTTCTCCACTTCATCTGCCGGATCCGACAGGTAAATGCAATTTCCCAGCGACTTGCTCATCTTCGCCTTCCCATCGGTACCGGGCAGACGCATGCAGGCAGCATTATCAGGCAAAAGGATTTCCGGCTCCACCAGCGTTTCCCCGTAAATGTAATTGAAGCGGCGCACTATCTCACGAGCCTGCTCAATCATCGGTTCCTGGTCCTCCCCCACCGGCACGGTAGTAGCCTTAAAGGCAGCAATGTCTGCCGCCTGGCTAATCGGATAAGTAAAAAAGCCTACCGGAATGCTGGTATCGAAATTGCGCATCTGGATTTCGGTCTTCACCGTCGGATTACGCTGAAGACGCGACACCGTGACAAGATCCATGAAATAAAAAGTCAGCTCGCATAATTCAGGTATCTGCGACTGGATAAAGAGGGTCGATTTTGCCGGGTCCAACCCAACGGACAAATAATCCAACGCCACTTCGATGACGTTCTGTCTCACCTTTTCAGGATAATCGATATTGTCGGTCAATGCCTGTCCGTCTGCTTCGAAAACGAATATCTTTTCATAAAGCCCTGAATTCTGAAGTTCTACCCGCCGACGCAAAGAACCTACATAGTGCCCGATATGCAATTTTCCCGTAGGACGGTCACCGGTCAAAATAACTTTTCCTTTTCTCATCTTAAATAGCTTTAAATAATTGGGGCAAAGATAGCGAAACTCGTCCACATACGGATGAAATTAGAGTGAGAAAAAAGGGGATGTACCGTTTGGCACACCCCCTTTTTAAAATATAAACCGCGTTTATTCGATGTCTGATACCGGAGAAGGAGCAGAAGCCGACGGATTGTTGTCCGATTCGGTCAACGCCTTGTTGGACGTAATCTCATTCTGCGGAATACGCCACAGCAGGATGTCAGAGCCTGCTGCAATGTTGTACACGCTCGAAGCATCGGGGAAACCGGCTCCACGGCGGTCAACATCCTTGTTCAGCCGCATGATGTCGTACCAGCTCAAGCCTTCGCCCCACAGTTCGATGCGGCGTTGGCGGTACACCTCTTCCTGTATATCGGTTGCAGAAGAAGCGGTACACGTATATGCCGGGTCGCGGTAGGTCTGGATAAAGCTCTCCAATGTATTTCTCCCGGTTGCCGCATTCCCGCTCATCGCCTGTGCTTCGGCGAGGATGAGATACATTTCCTCGATACGCATCAAAGGGATGTCATTGGCATTGGTAGAAGTGTACAATTCATCATTATACGGGGCGAACTTCACCTGGGTGTACGCGCCGAAACCGGCATAGTCAACCACGCAATACAGCTGGTCTGAAGTCAGGTTCGGAGAAGTGAGATTTTCATCCAGCCACCAGCCCTTGCGGACATCGGTGTCGGGAATGGTCGCGAAGAGCGCTTTGTTGATCTGCTTCCCGCCGGAATACCATGCATATCCATAGTTGAACGAACCCATGTGGGAAATCCAGTTGACGATACCGGAAGACACCACATCGTCCGTTTCATTAATCAGTATGCCCCACATCCAGTTAGGTTCGTCAATATCCGAAAAGGCAGGTCCGGTCACCTCGCTTATGGTAGCCGGAGTGGCATCGGTCAGGTTGATGGCCGCCTGCGCAGCTTCGGCAGCTTCCGCCCATTCCTGCTTGGTGAGGTGTACGCGGGCACTCAGGCCGTAAGCCACCGCCTGATTGATGTAACGGCGGTCATCGCGGCTTTCCCCTGCGTTTTCCGATGCCTCAAAGTAACTGATGGCAGATGCAAGGTCGGCTTCCACCTGGTCGTAGACTTCCTGCACGGTGGCACGCGGAGCGCCGTTTTCTGCCGCATCATCCGAATTTTCGTTGGTAATCAGGGGCACACAGGGATCGGATTCATGTCCCACGTAGTTGAACTGGTACAACTGGGCAAGGTTGAAATAGCAGAACGCACGCGCTGCCAACGCCTGACCCAGGTATTTCTGTACTTCGGCCTCTTCGGACTCCGGATCAAGCGAGGAAAGTGCAGCGTTGGCCGAGTAGATGATATTATACAAGTCGTTCCATACCATCTGGCATTCGTACGACGTATAAGAACGGTCAGAATAGTCCAGGCTGTTGCCCTGCCAGTTGTAGCCGTTGTCTTCACTCACCACGTCCATGCCGTTGGCATCCGTGCAGAGCATGATAGTAGGATAACCGATGTCATTGTGTCGCGCCGTGCCAAATGTCGAATAGTTAGGCTCATACTGGCTGAACTGGGCGTAAATGGCATTGATACTGGCCTGGGCACGTTCCGGGTTCAGTTCATATACTTCCGATTTCTGGTCTTCCGTAACAACGTCCCCTTCCGGAAAAGTATCCAAATCCTGGCATCCGGCAAGTGCCATGGAAAAGAGCATGCCCGAAGCAAAAATATATTTGTGTTTTGTTCTCATCTTCTTCTATTATTATGCTGGTTAAAATGTCAAGTTAATACCTCCCGATATGGTCCGGATGGGCGTATAGCGGGCTGTTGTTGCCGTAGTATAACTCTGGCGGGGGTCAAGACCCTTGCGTGCAGAGATAAAGCCCAAGTTGTCTGCCGTAAAGTAAACACGCAACTTATCAATCATCATTTTCTGCGTCCATTTCTTCGGGAATGTATAACCGATGGTAATATTGTTGATGTTCAGATAATTCGAACTTGTCAGAAAACGTGTGGAAGTCGAGTTGGCATAACGGTCCTGCGAATCCAGACGCGGCACATCGGTATCGGTGTTGGTCGGCGTCCATGCGTTCAGGATATCCGTGCTCCAGTTGGTTCCGGCGTATGTGCTGTTGCCACTGTGCATGAGGCGTGCGTATCCGGAGTCGTAAATCTGTCCGCCCAGCTGGTATGAGAACGAGATGGAAGCATCGAACCCGTAAGCCGAGATGCTTGTCCCGAAGCCTCCGTACACATCCGGCATCATGTCATCGGTTGCGACACGGTAGTTTTCTGCATCGCTGTAGTCAGTGGTCTTATAGCGTTCTCCCGTATCCGGATCTGTCGTCCAGTAAAGAGCCTCACCGGTATCCGGATCCACTCCGGCATATTCCACCAGATACATCCGGTACATGGAATGGCCCTCTTCGTAGATGTAGTTGCCGTCTATCAGAGTCCCCTCCAGATCCTCGTGCAACTTGTTGATCTTGTTCTTGATGAAAGTGGCGTTCAGATTCACGTCCCACGTTATATTCCTATTGTGAATGATCGTGTAGTTCAAATCAAGCTCAAAACCGGAATTGGTCATCGAACCTACGTTCATCGGCATGGAAGTGTAGCCAAGGCTGCCTGCGGTGGGCATGTTGTAAAGCATGTCCGTCGATTTGCGTCCGAAATACTCCATCGTTCCGTTCAGCCTGTTGCCCAACAGGGCAAACTCCACACCCACGTTGTACGAAGTCGTGGTTTCCCACGTCAGATCCGGATTGCCTTTGTAATAGAGTACACCATCGGAATATACACCGTTCGCACCGCTTATCGAATACTGGTCGATATACGGGTAATAGTTCTTCGTGGTGGAATCATACAGTATGTCATCATTTCCCTGCTGGCCGAAAGAAGCCTTCAGCTTCAGCATGTCAACCCATGCGACATCTTTCATGAAATCTTCCTTGCTGATAACCCACGCAGCACTTGCCGACCAGAAGTTACCCCAGCGGTTGCCCGGAGCGAAACGCGAAGAAGCATCGCGGCGATAAGACACGTTGCCGATGTACTTGTCGTCATACGAATAATTGGCACGGAAGAAGAAACCGCGTGTGGCATACGTATTCTTATAACCGTCAACCGACAGATTGTCAATAACATTTCCCAAATAGTAACTTTCCGGATTATAAAGATTCGTTCCGTATCCACTCAGATAAGTATATTCGTAATTGTAACCGTCGTATCCGGCAGTCAGGTCAACATGATGGATATTGTTAATGGAGAAGTTATAGTCGGCTACATACTGTTGGTCAAAACCGAACTCACGCATGTGTACCTGCTGGGCAGTACCACCGTAGGCTGCACTCTGTCCCATGTAGGCGTTTCCCATATCGTTGTAGCGCGTGTTGTCTATATGGAGTCCGTAACGAGCCGTAAGGGTCAGTCCCTTCAACGGAGTGATTTCCGCATACCAGTTGGTATTGATAATATCCATCAGATATTCGGTCTTATTATAAAGCAAGTCACCGGCAGGATTGGAAATAGACATGAACGAACGACTGAAGTTCGTGCTGGTTCCGTCACCGTAATCGTACACCTTGCGTCCGTTGTTCGTCATGATCTGTCCGTCGGAGCTGCGCACATACAAGGGATAGATGGGGGCTATGAAATTGGCAATATAGAATGCATTACCCGAAGAGGAGGTAGAAGTCTGCTCACCCGGATACGTGCTGTTCGAGAAATTATAAGCCATGTTGGCACCCACTTTCAGCCAGTTGTTTACTTTATAGTCACCGTTCAGGCGGCCGCTGTAACGCGTGAATCCCGAACCGTCGATGATACCCTGGTCATCCAGATATCCTAATGAGAAATAAATTGTTCCCCGGTCATTGCCTCCGGACACATTGATGTTATACTCCTGACGCAGCTTGTTCTTGAACATTTCCTTCTGCCAGTTGTCCGGCGTGTAGTAATAGGTGCCATCGGAATATCCTAATTTCGCATTCGGGTTGATACGTCCGTCCGTACCGATAAAATCCTCACCGTCAGGGACAGTATATACCTGATAACCCACACCTCCTGAGGAGCCTCCGAATATGGTGGAATTGGCATACGCATGCGCGGTAGCCTCGTCATACCCCAGATTGTACATTCCGCCATTTTTCAATGCCTGATAAACCAATTCCATGTACTGGTCCGAACTTCCTATCACGTCATAGTTGGTTACGGCACGCGAGTTCACACCCCACTTGGCATCAAAGTTCACGCGGGCTTTTCCCGACGAACCTTTTTTCGTGGTAATCATGATGATACCGTTGGCACCACGTGCACCATAGAGGGCGGTAGAAGCCGCATCCTTCAATACGGTTATGTTTTCAATATCCTGCGTGTTCAGTGAAGAAAGATCGCCGTCGAAAGGCATGCCGTCCACCACGTATAACGGGTCCGTACCGGCATTGATGGATCCCACGCCGCGGATACGCACATTCGCCGATTCACCCGGCTGACCATTATTACTCAGGATCTGCACGCCTGCCACTTCTCCCGCAAGAGCATTCGTTACATTCGACACCTGCTTTTTTTCGATTTTCTCCGCCTTCATTACACCTGCCGAACCGGTAAATGTTCCTTTCGTCGAAGTACCGTAAGCCGTGACTATCACTTCATCCAGCACCTCATCATCCGACTTCAGCACTACATTCACAACCGGCTGAACCCTAACCTCTTGCGTCTGCATGCCGATGTAGGAAATCACCAAAGTTCCCGCCGAAC
>CAZAUU010000039.1:0-21864 GCA_964488405.1 uncultured Phocaeicola sp. | reverse complement strand
TGTTGCCATAGCGGCTGCTACCCAGGTTGCCGTTCAGAATCACATTGCTCATGGTAACATTCGTCACACCCGGCTGGATTTCGAAGTTCCCGTCTATCGTAGGCATTGCAGCCGGATTTCCGGCAATCGTGATGCTCTTGGACAATTCGTAGGAACCGAGCGTGTAGACTGCCTCATCGATCAGGTAAAGACCTTCGCCATTGTCGGCATCGATGGCCTCTGCCAGGTCGTCACCCTCGCGGACAATGGTCATGTTGCCCGTGTCGATAGTCGTGGTGAACGTACGGCTACCACGGATGCTACCGCTTGATGAATACATTACAGCCTCGTATTCCGTCTCAGGCGTAAGTCCGTCGATGTAGGCGTAACCGTTCGCTATATCCTCTTCTGTCACGGTATAATCAACAGTGGCCGCAGACGTGTCGGACGTAGGTGTCAGGACAATGTTTTGTGCTTCCTCACCGGCAGCCCAACGCAGGGTGACGTATGTACCGCCAATGTCGGCTGTCGCCACGGACTCAAGAATCTGCTCGGTATCCGTTTCGAATGAATCCGTTGCCCAGTTGGATTCCCTGGTCTGGCCCACTGCCTTCACACGGAAAGAATAGGTTGTAGCTCCTTCAAGGCCTTCCATCAGGCAGGACGTGGTTGTCGAGGTATATTCAGCAGTAGGCGTACCATCGAATGCCATATCAGTGTCATTTGCGAAAATCTGGATGGTGTATGACACCGAGTCGGCATCGGAGAGGCAATTCCACGAAGCCGTCACGTCAACCTGACTGACGCGGAACGAAAGGTTGGTGGGTGCGAACAGACGGTCGTATTCTACGCTGGTCAGTTCTTCCGCATCGTCATCACAGGCAGCAACGCCGCCCAGGAGGATGCCTATTCCCAATACAAAATTGATTCGTTTCAGTATCTTATTCATATTCGTATTCGTTTGTCATTAGCTATTAATAATTGATGTACCCGTCGTTGCTCAACTGACCATTGCTGCCATTGATGAATACTTGCCAGATGGGCCAGAACATATTGGCATCGGGGTCATTGACATAGATGTTGTTGATGTATTGATCCATCGTGGTGTTGTAAGTGGTGGCGCTTGTCGAAGAGTCGGAACTCTCACCGGTGTCCGATGTGCGGTATGCAAAAAACGTGGAACTTTCCGAGTAGTTTTCTTTGCCATAAGCATCCACGGCATCGCCATCCGCGAGGTTATAGTAGTCGGCAGATTCCAATCCGTAGATTTCATAGGAGTCAGCATCCGTGGCATCTGCGCCCAGTCCCTCTTCATAGTAAACCTTCTTTGCATACTGGCTGTAGTCATACGTGCCATAGTCTGTAGAAACCAAGGTGCGGTTGGCAAGTGCCTGCATCTTTTCCTTAGTCTCGTCCAGTTTGTCTTTCAGCAGTCCCCAGCGGATGAGGTCGGTTTTGCGCAGCTGCTCGCCGGCAAACTCCAGTTTGCGCTGTTCTACAATGACCTTGAAGAAAGCATCGTGGGTAGTGGCTGCATTGAGGATCTGGCTCACCTTCTCGGACGGGAGCGCACGGTTCAATACCGGTTCGAGGTACTGGCGGGCAGCACTCAGGTTGTTCAGTTCGTTGGCTGCCTCAGCCGCCATCATGTAGATATCGGCGTAGCGCATGATAAGCCAGTTGATACCATCGTCATTGGTCGAAGTGACAAGGCGGGTCATCCATTCGAAGCGGAGCTTCCCGAAAGTCCATCCGCCGCCCGATGTGCCGGAGATGGTCTTTTCCGCATAATAGAAGGTAGTACCCGCCGAATTGGTACCCGTTTCGCTGTTGGTGCTGTTCCGCCAGATATAAGGTATCACGGTAATGTCACGCCGGGCATCCTCGGCATCGTAGTCATACCAAAGCGTCTGTGTGGGCGCACCCCTGCCACCGGCCATCAGCTGAGTCCACTGGTCGTACAAGCTGCCCGATTCAGAGGAATGGCGGGTGCCCCAGCTATAGACCACGCGCCCGCGCCCGCTGGCAAACGGCATCTCGAAAATGGACTCACTGCCTGCGGTCAGGACCTCCTCACACAGGTTGTGCCAGATGGTGCTGAAGTCGGAAGCCAACGAATTGCACCCTTGTTCGATGATGCTGACGCACTCATCGTAGGCTATCTGGTACATTTCCTGACGTTCCGATTCGGTAGTCAGGTTGTAGCGCACACCTTCGTTGGGATAGTAGGACTGTCCTGCCATGAAGAGGGCGATGCGGGCACGCAACCCCTTGGTGAACGACTTGCTGACACGTTCCACCGACGTGGTGTACGAATTGGCATTGGGCCAGCCCACATAATCTTCCGCCACGAGCAGGTCGTCCAGCACTTTCTGCAAGATGACTGTACGGTCTGTGCGGGGCAGGTAGATGGTTTCCGAGGTATTGGGTTCGAAACGGTAAGGAACATCGCCCCATGTTTTCACCAGGTCGAAATACAGGTAGCCGCGTATGGTGAGCAGCTCCCCGTAGAGTTGCCCCATGCCTTCGTCGGTAAGGTCGGCATAGGTCTCCATAGACTGGATGGCCGTGTTGGCACGCTCAATGGCCTCGTATATGTAGTTCCACACGTTGTTGGACGTATTCATATAGGAATTGTCGGCGGCAGCGGCATAGACGGCGAGCGAGGCTTCGGTGTCGCTGGCGGGATTGGATTCAGAACCGTAACTACGCCACACCTCCGCATCGTTGTTCATGCCGTAATAGGTGATGTAACGGCCACGGTAGGCGTTGGTCTGGCTCAAGGATTGGTAAATGGCCATGACAGCCGCGTCTGCCAACGATTCTGTATTGAATACCACGTCTGCGGTCAGAGAGGACTGGTTGGGAGCGTCCAGGTCGCAGGAAGTCATTAACAGGCCTCCGAAAAGCGAGTAAAATATATAGGATGTTATCTTTTTCATATACATGTATGTTTTTTTGAGATTAGAAGTTCAGATTTACACCGATTACAAACTGGCGGCTCTTGGGATAGGCCGAATAGTCCACACCGGGTGTCAGGTTGGTGCGGCGCATGGTGGATACCTCAGGGTCGAAACCGGAATAGCCGGTGATGCAGAACACGTTGTACACCGTCCCGTAGAAGCGGATGTTGCTCATGTGCAACTTGTTCAGTATCCATTTGGGCAAAGTGTATCCCAATGTCAGCGTGTTGAGGCGCAAGAACGAAGCATCTTCCACATAGTAGTCGGTCAATACGTAACGTCCCGTGTAGGGCGACCACATGGTGGTGGTGGCGTTGAGGGCTGCCAATTCTTCGGCACTGTTCCAGTCCAAATAATTCCCGTTGGCATCAATGTTGGTCCAGCGGGAGCCCGAAGCCATCGTACTGATCAGGTTACGGTAGCTGTAGCGGGACGTTTGCGTCCATTCCACCGCATTGGCGTTATAGACATCGTTGCCGATGCTGAAGTTGAAGTTGGCACTCAGGTCGAAACCGTAGAAACGGGCATTGATGTTGAAACCGCCGGTGGCAACGGGATTCGTATCGCCGATGATGGTGCGGTCGGCTGTGGTGATGACCCCGGTTTTCTCATCCTTTGTTTCCTTGATTTTCATCATACCGGGCTGCACATAGCTTACGTTCAGCACACTGCTACAGTCTGCCACTCCCTCTTTCAGCACCCAGTGACCGGCTGCCTGAGAAGCCTCGATGTCGAAGTCGGACACCTCATAGCGTCCGTCGCTGACGTAACCGTAAATCTGTCCGATGGACTGTCCTACGGCGATGATGAAATCCTGATCGATTTCGGTAGATGCCCATCCGGTGGATATGTTGTCTATGGACGTGAGGTCACCCAGCGAAACCACCTTGTTCTTGTTGAAGGAGATGTTGGCGCCGAAGCTCAATCCCCATTTTTCCTTGTTCACGGCGGTGTAGTTGATGGTGAATTCAACACCCCGGTTGCGTGTCTCACCCATGTTGCGGTACTGGTAGGAATAGCCGGTACCGGATACGGGATACTCGATGAGCAGGTCTTTCGTATTGTTCCAGTAGCCTTCGAGGGTACCGTTGATCTTGCCTCCGAGGAAGCTGTAATCCAAACCGAGGTTACGCGTATAGGTGGTTTCCCACTTCAGGTCCGGGTTTGCCATGTAAGAGGAAGGAGCCAGGATATTGTTGTAGCCGTTGACCCATGAGGTGGTGGTGGCTTCGTATTCCTGGCTGATCTGACCCGAAGGAATGTTGTTGTTGCCGGCGGTACCGTAGCTGAAGCGCAGTTTCAGGTCATCCAGCCATTTGTTCGACCATTTCATGAACGGTTCGGAAGAGATACGCCATGCCACAGCAGCCGAGGGGAAAAAGCCCCAGCGGTTGTCGGAAGAGAACTTCGATGATCCATCGGCACGGAACGTGGCGCTCAACAGGTACTTGCTGTCATAGTCGTAATTGACACGGGCGAAATAGGAGAGCAGGATATCATCCGGATCATAATAATTTTCGATTTCATAGAAAGAAGTGCCCGGCATATTGGTCAGCTTCCACGCCTCAGTCGCCGTGGTACCGCTGGGGTAACCTGTGACGGTATTGGTCAGCGTTTCATCTTTCTCCAACACATACTCATGACCTACCAACGCGTTCAGGTGGTGCAGGCTACCTTCCTCGAACAGTTTCTTGAAGTCATAGTTCAACGTGTTGGTGTTGCGGATCTTCGTGCGGTATTCCCGGGTCAGTTCAGCGGCAGGAAGACCTTGGTCGTCGGTAGGCACGTTGTTGCGCACATAATAGGTCGTCTCGCCGTAATAACGGTTCCTGTCATATTTATAGGTGTCGTAGCCCAGTTCGGTCTTGAACTTCAGGTTGTCTATGATTTCCCATGTTACGGCACCCGCCATGTTCAATTGGATACGGGTCTTGTTCTCGTCGTTGTCGCGCAGTGCAGTCAACGGGTTGTAGAATGACGAGTTGGTGGTGTCGTCGTCACCGGCATCCGTTACTCCGCTCACAGGGAACGGGGTATATTGTATGGCATAACGCAGACGCTTGTCGGTGTTGAGGGAACTGCTGGTTTCGTTGGCACCGGCACCATTGATGTCGGTCTTCGACCAGCGCATCTGGAGATCTACCGAAATACGTTTGTTGATTTTGCCGTTCAGCTTCAGACTGAGGTTGTCCCGTTTGTAATTGGACATCTGCATGATGGCTTTGTCGTCCATATGCGCGTAGTTGAAGCTGTATTTGAGCTTGTCACTACCTCCGGTGATGCTGACGTTCTGGTTGAACGTATGCCCCGTGCGGCCGAATGTCAAGTCCTGCCAGTCGTTCGTGGCAACATTGTCGTACAAGTCAATGTCGCTGTAGCTTCCGAAATGGTTCTCATAATCGGTGGCACTGCCGTTTTGCAGCCACGACAGTTCATATTGCCACTTGGCATAATCGCTGGCACTGAGTACATTCATCTTCTTCGCCACCTTTTTCCATGAATAGTAAGCGTTGTAAGAAACGTTGACTTTACCTTCTTTTCCCGATTTGGTCGTAACGAGGATTACACCGTTGGCACCACGTGAACCGTAAATGGCGGTTGAAGAAGCATCCTTCAGCACGGTGATGTCCTCGATGTCGGATGACGGGATGTCGGAGATGGATTCCACGGGGAACCCGTCCACAATGAACAACGGGTCATTGCTTTGGGTGATGGAACCTCCACCACGCACGCGGATGGTCAGTTCGGCATCCGGAGAACCTTCCGTCGTGGTAATCTGCACACCGGCCATCTTACCGGTCAGTGCTTCGGCGGCATTGGATACCGGAACCGCCACTAAAGCGTCCGAATTGACCGTGGCGACAGAACCTGTCAAATCCTTTTTCTTTACCGAACCGTAGCCGATGACCACAACTTCCTCCAAAGCCTGCGAGTCATCTTCCAGGGTTATGACCAGCATGGTACGACCTTTTACTTCGACTTCCTGCGTCTTCATGCCAATATACGAAACGACTAGGGTGGCACCCGGTGAAACGGTCAGGGTGAAGTTACCGTCTATATCGGTAATCGTACCATTGGAGGTTTTTCCTTTTTCTACTATGGAGGCACCGATGACGGTCTCTCCCGTTTTGTCTTTTACGATACCTTTTAAGGTTACATTTTGCGCCGATACGCCAAGCGATACCATTGCTACTAAAAACGATAGTAGCAAATAGCGCACAGATTTCATCTTGTTAGACATTCTTTATTCATTGTTAGTAGTTAAAAATTAATTATAAGCCGACCAGTGTGTTCGTGCACACTGTTAAATATCGTTCAAATGTATCCAAGATGGGAGATATAAATGTGGAATAATTGTTTTTTCGAGTGCACTTTTTTGTTTTTAAGACATACGGCAAGACATGTAACAAACAGCGCGGGCGATTTTATGCTGTACGGCAGATTTTTAACTTTTTACACAACACAACGCTCCCCGATTTCGCCGGAAGGACAATCCGGATTTTATGGAACCGGATTTATTTTATATGGAAAAATTCTTACTCTTCTCCCCTGTTTTTACCTGCGATTTTATCTACTACTACGGCAATCGCTCCATCTCCGGTTACATTGCAAGCTGTTCCGAAGCTGTCCATCGCAATATAGAGTGCAATCATCAGCGCTTGCAGTGTCTCGTCGAACCCTAACATACCCTGCAATAATCCGAGTGCCGCCATGATGGCTCCCCCGGGCACTCCGGGTGCGGCAACCATCGTTATCCCGAGCATGAAGATGAATCCGACCATCTTGGGCAACAAGATAGGGGTTGCCGTCATATACATAATCGCCAAAGCACAGGCTACTATCTTCATAGTGCTTCCTGCCAGGTGAATGGTGGCGCAGAGCGGTATGACGAATACGGCAATGTCTTTATTGACCCCGTTCCGTATGGTTTGGGCAAGTGTCACAGGAATGGTAGCCGCCGAAGACTGGGTACCGAGGGCCGTTGCATAGGCCGGCAACATGTTACGCAACAACCGCCAGGGATTCTTTTTCCCTACCATGCCGGCTATGGCAAACTGAATCAACAACAATAGTACATGCAATACGAATATGACCACAATTACCTTCAGGAACATAGAGATTATCTCAAAGACATAACCGCAAGCCGTCATATTCAGAAAGATGCCGAAAATATGCAGAGGCAGAAGAGGGATAATAACGACCTCGATAAGCAGGGTTATGATGTCTTTGAAGTCATTGAAGCTGTCTTTTAATGTATTTCCCTTTATATAGGAGAGTCCCAATCCGATGATAAACGAAAGTATCAAAGCCGTCATCACATCCATCAGAGGCGGCATGGGCACTTCGAAGTAAGGTGCAAGACTCATGGTAGCCGGCTCATCCACAGGAAACAGGCCGGTATCTCGGGGCAGGATATCCGGGAAGATAAAATCGCAACTCACGTAAGAGAAGAAGCCGGAAAAGAGCGTGGAACCATAAGCCAGCAACGCCGTAATGGCCAACAGCTTTCCGGCTCCGCGCCCCAGTTCGCCAATCGCAGGTGTCACCAGTCCTACAATAATCAGCGGAACGGAGAAAGAGAGGAAAGCGGCAAATATATCGCTGAAGGTGACAAACAGACGTATGACGCTTTCGGGCAGGAAGTTGCCCAGCAATATTCCCAGAAGGATGGCAAACAATACTCTTACAAGCAGATTAATCTTTATTTTCTTCATGGTAATGTCGTTTAATTTTATATCCTATGGCTGCCATTAGAATGCTCATCAAGGGACTCACCCAGTTGAATATGCAATAAGGAAGATAAACGAACGTCGGGACATTCAGGACAGTAGCCTGTGTCATACCGCAAGTATTCCACGGTACCAATACGGAAGTAACCGTTACGGCATCTTCGGTGGTACGGCTTAATAAGCGGGACTCATACCCTTTCTTCCGGTAAATATCCTTGAACATATTTCCGGTCAATATGATGGATATGTATTGGTCTGCTGTACAGATATTGAGTGTGATGCCGGAGAATACGGTAGATGCCACCATGCCTACCCTCCGCTTCATGAAACGGAGGAAGACGGAAGTCAGTGCGTTGAGCATCCCGCTTGCCGTCATGGCACCGCCAAAACACATCGCACAGATGATGAGCCAGATTGTATCCATCATGCCTGCCATGCCACGCGTAGTCACCAAATCGTTCAGAGCTGTGTTGCCGGTCTCTATTTGGGTAGCGCCATAGAGGGTTATCCAGAGGCCCTTGAATTGTGCAGTCACGCTATTCGTATCTAATCCGGATATTTCCCTCAGTAAATCCGGTTGGAAGATAAGGCAAAAGACACCCGCCAAGACGGCAGAGATAAAGAGCGTAATCAGTGAAGGCACACGCTTGGCTATAAGTATGCCGGTAGCGATAGGAACAATCATCAGCCAGCCGGAAATGTAAAACGTCTTGTCCAGCAATTCCGCATAAGCCTGCATTTGTGCTGTATCCGTAGCATCATGCATCAGTCCTGCTACGGTAAACACAATCAGCGCAACCACGAGCGAAGGGATAGTCGTATAGAGCATATATTTTACATGCGTAAAGAGGGGAGTGCCTATCGTGGAGGATGCAAGGACGGTAGTGTCGGAGAGCGGAGAGATTTTATCGCCAAAGTAGGCACCCGAGATGATGGCTCCCGCCGTCCAGCCCGCGTCGAAGCCCTGTGCGTTGCCGATGCCCATCAGGGCGATGCCGATAGTGGCAATGGTTGTCCACGAGGAACCGGTCATGACCGAGATAACGGCGCATATCAGACAAGAGGAAGCAAGGAAGAAGGTCGGACTCAGTACCTGCATCCCATAATAGATAAGGGTAGGCACCACGCCGCTAATCATCCACGTCCCGGAGATGGCACCTATCAGCAGGAGGATAAGGAGTGCGGTTGCCACGCCGAGGATATTCGAGCAGATGGCCTCTTCTATCTTTTTCCACTTCACGCCACAGCGCCACATCGCCAGCCCCGCACAGCAGGCGGTGGTAAAGAGCAATACTACCTGACTTCCTCCGGCAAGGGCATCGCTGCCAAATACCTTGATCGTAAAAAAGAGCAGCACTACCATAATGAGCAAGGGCACCAGCGCAAGCTTTACGGAGGGCGGCTTCTCCATGTCGTTCCTGTTCATGTTATTCCTGTAATCTAATCGGGTGCAAAGATAGGCAAATATTTTTTACCGGCTAAAGCCTGTGCCGGATACCTCTTGTCCCGTCGGGAAACAAGACCGCAGGTTTACACCGGTTTCCCCTGTGTCATATACCCACGCGGGAGCCCGTGTAAACCTGCGGCAAAGGTAATGAAAGTTGCAGGTCCCTTATTCCTGCCCGTGCAATTTCTTTGCCACGATTGCATCAATGCAAGCAATGGCAGTGATGTTGACAATGTCGCGTACCGAACTTTCGATGTCGGTGAAATGAATCGGCCTGTTCAGTCCCATCTGAATCGGGCCTATCACTTCCGTCTCGCTCATGTTCTGGATAAGCTGGTAGGTCGCGTTTGCCGAGGTTAGGTTAGGGAATACCAACGTATTGACCTCTTTCCCTTTCAGGCGGGTAAACGGATATTTCTCGTCGCGCAACTCGTTGTTCAAGGCAAACTTCACCTGCATCTCGCCATCGATAGCCAAATCGGGGAATTCCTGATGCAAGGTGTAGACGGCTTCGTGCACCTTTGCCGGGCTTCCCACCTGGTCCGAACCGAAGTTGGAATAAGACAGCATGGCTACGACAGGTTCCTGATTGAAGAAACGTACCGCTTTTGTCGCCAGTTTGGCAATGTCAATCAGCGCATCGGTATCGGGATGGCGGTTGATCAAGGTATCGGCAATAAAATACGTCCCCTTTTTCGAGTTGAGGATGTGCATGGTGCCGAAGTGTTTGTATTCGGGCTGGATGCCGATTACCTCCTTTGCCACTTTGATGGTGTTGCTGTATTTGGTGTACAAGCCCGTGACAAACGCATCGGCTTCGCCGGTTTCCACCATCATCATACCGAAGTAATTACGTTCGAACATCTTATCGTTTGCCTCTTGGAGATTGGCTCCTTCACGAGCCCGCTTTTCGCACAAAATCCTCGCATAGCGTTCGCGCCGTTCCGACTCGCGGTCATGGCGCAGGTTGACTATTTCGATGCCATCCAGGCTCAAATCCAGTTCTTTGGCAAGTTTTTCGATGCGCTCTTCGTTGCCCAACAGAATCGGATGGCAAATACCTTCCGCCTTGGCTTCAACAGCGGCTCTCAGCATATTGGGATGTATGCCCTCGGCAAAGACAACACGTTGCGGATTCTGGCGTGCGGTTTCATACAACTGGCGGGTAAGCTTGTTCTCCTGTCCCATCAGTTCACGCAGGTGGTTCTTGTATCCGTCCCAATCGGTTATGCACTTGCGTGCCACTCCCGAATCCATGGCGGCTTTTGCCACGGCAATGGACACTTCGGTAATGAGGCGCGGATCGACCGGTTTGGGAATAAAATAGTCCGGGCCGAATGTCAGGTTGTTCACATGGTAGGCATTGTTTACCACATCAGGAACCGGTTTTTTTGCCAGTCCGGCGATGGCACGTACGGCAGCCAGTTTCATTTCTTCGTTGATGGCGGTGGCGCGGGTGTCAAGTGCCCCTCGGAAAATGTAAGGGAATCCGATTACATTGTTTATCTGGTTCGGATAGTCCGAACGCCCGGTAGATATCAGCACGTCCGGACGCGATGCCTTGGCGTCTTCGTATGAGATTTCGGGGGTAGGATTTGCCAATGCGAACACAATCGGATGGTCTGCCATGCTGCGTACCATATCTTGTGTCAACACGTTCCCTTTGGAAAGCCCCAAAAACACATCCGCACCTTTGACGGCCTCGGCAAGCGTATGAACATCGGTACGGTCGGTCGCAAAGAATTTCTTCTGTTCGTTCAGGTCGGTACGCTGTTTGGTAATCACGCCCCTGCTGTCTAACATGAGTATGTTCTCCAACCGTGCACCCAGGGATATGTAGAGTTTGGTGCAGGATACGGCAGAAGCACCGGCACCGTTGACCACAATCTTTACATCCTCTATCTTTTTTCCTGCCACTTCCAATGCATTCAGCAGTCCCGCGCCTGAAATGATGGCGGTCCCATGCTGGTCATCGTGCATGACCGGAATATCCAGCTCCTCTTTCAGCCGCTGCTCGATTTCGAAACATTCCGGCGCTTTAATGTCTTCCAGGTTAATGCCTCCAAATGTAGGTGCTATTGCCTTTACCGCCTCGATGAATTTGTCCGGATCTTTTTCGTTGACCTCGATGTCAAATACGTCGATGCCCGCATAGATTTTAAACAACAGTCCTTTCCCTTCCATGACAGGCTTTCCGCTCACGGCACCGATATCGCCTAACCCCAGTACGGCGGTTCCGTTCGAGATGACGGCCACGAGGTTTCCCTTGTCGGTGTAGTCATAAGCCGTATCCGGATTTTTCTGGATTTCCAGGCACGGTTCCGCCACTCCGGGCGAATAGGCCAGCGACAGGTCCCTTTGTGTCTGATAAGGTTTGGTCGGTACAACCTCAATCTTTCCTGGCTTGCCTTGCGAATGGTAGAGCAAGGCAGCTTCTCTTGTTATTTTCACCATATCTTTCAGCTTTATTATTAATGTATTGTGCAAATGTAGAAATAAAATAACAATTGGACGATTATTAGAATTAAAAAACTGTGAATTGCCGGTCTAATACAAATTTTAGTTTTGGAGAAATTGTCATTTGGTCAGATTAACAGGGCTATCTGTAATAAGCCGCTTGTTTTATGGTTATTGTTAGTTAAATGCCGCCTTTATTATAAATACTTTTCTCTATCTTTGCACTCAAAAAATGGAGTTTTTTTAGGTATTTAACTTATCAGGTATCAGGAAAACAAAATAAAACTTTAATGTATATGAATATGAGTGTGAAAAGAAACAGAAGTTTTTCATCAGGGCGAGTGGCCTTCTTTGCATTGGGTGTATCGGCATTGACCGCTTGTGGCGGACAAAGCGGCAGGATGGGTGATGATGAATTCACAGTGCAGGAGATTACGGCTACTTCCAGTGACCAGGTGACAAAGTATTCGGCGACAATCAAAGGATTGCAGGACATTGAAATCCGTCCGCAAGTGACAGGGTTCGTGGTGAAATTGTGCGTGGACGAAGGTGCTACCGTACATAAGGGACAGGCATTGTTCCTGATCGATCCCACACAGTATCAGGCTTCGTTCGACCAGGCTGCAGCCAACGTGGAGTCAGCCAAGGCCAACTTGAAAACGGTATCCGAGACGGAGGTCAATAAAAAAATGCTTCATGAGCAAAAGATTATCAGCGATTTTGAATACCAGACGGCAGTCAATGACTTGTTGACGGCAAAAGCGAATCTGGCACAGGCCGAAGCCGCATTCACGGCAGCAAAACAAAATCTGGATTTCTGTACTGTAACCAGCCCGTCGGATGGTGTTATCGGTACGTTCCCTTACCGTATCGGTGCATTGGTCAGCCCGTCGATAGAAAGCCCCTTGACCACCGTGTCGCAGATCAGTGACATGTATGTGTACTTCTCACTGACCGAGAAAGAGCTGCTTGCCCTGACAAAAGCCGGAGGAACATTGAAAGAACAACTGGAAAAGATGCCGGATGTGAAACTTGAACTGTCTGATGGCAGCATCTATTCGGAGATAGGGAAAGTCGATGCAGTGAGCGGTGTGATTGACCAGTCTACCGGTTCGGTGACCATGCGTGCTATCTTCCCGAACAAGCAGAATATCCTGCGAAGCGGAGGAAGTGCCAACATCGTGTTCCCTTATACAATGGAAAACGTGTTTTTAGTTCCGCAATCGGCCACGGTGGACATCCAGGACAAGAAGTTCGTGTATGTATTGCAGGCGGACAGCACGGTAAAATATACAGAGATAAAGATTTCGAATTTGAACGACGGGGAAAACTACATCGTGCTTGACGGTCTGAATTCGGGCGACAAGATTGCAATCGAAGGCATTACGCTTTTGAGCGACGGCATGAAAATTATCCCGATTACGCCTGCCCAGAAGGAAGCTAAATATCAACAGGCTTTGAAAGACCAGAAAGAAGGAAACCTGGCCACGGCTTTCAATTGATTCAAATCAGAAGGTATTTGTAAAAAGGTATTTAAAGGATGAAACTAGATAAATTTATTAACCGTCCGGTACTATCAACCGTAATTTCTGTTTTATTGGTAATTTTGGGACTTATCGGCTTGGCGACCTTGCCTATCACCCAATATCCGGACATCGCACCTCCCACTGTTTCGGTCTCGACAACCTATACGGGAGCCAATGCACAGGCTGTGCTGAACTCGGTAATTGCCCCGCTGGAAGACCAGATCAACGGTGTGGAAAACATGATGTACATGCAGTCTACCGCGACGAACAACGGTTCGGCACGTATCACGGTTTATTTCAACCAAGGCACTGATGCGGACATGGCACAGGTCAATGTGCAAAACCGCGTTAGCCAGGCGCAGGGACTGCTCCCTTCCGAAGTAACCCAGGTGGGTGTGACCACGCAGAAACGCCAGAACTCCATGTTGATGATTTTCTCTATCTATGACAAAGATGACAAATACAATATCGAGTTCCTTGAAAACTATGCCAGCATCAACCTGATTCCGGAAATCAAGCGTGTGTATGGTGTCGGTGATGCCAACGTGATGGGTACCGACTATTCCATGCGTATTTGGTTGAAGCCGGATGTGATGGCGCAATATGAACTGATGCCGAGCGACATCTCATCGGTGTTAAGTGAGCAGAACCTGGAAGCGGCTCCGGGACAATTCGGGGAACGCGGCAACCAGACTTACCAGTACACAATCCGTTACAAAGGGCGTCTCTCGTCTACAACGGAATTCGGGGACATAGTTATCAAATCGTTGGAAAACGGTGAGGTACTCCGTCTGAAAGATGTGGCGGAACTGGAGTTGGGCCGCCAGACTTACAACTTCAATAACAAAGTGGACGGGCATAAGGCAATATCTGTCATCGTTTACCAGATGGCGGGAACCAATGCAACGGAAATTATCCAGAATTTGGAGAAGGTGCTTGCCGAGTACGAGAAGAACCTTCCGCAAGGATTGGGTATCAACATTGCCCAGAGTGCCAACGACTTCCTGTTCGCTTCCATCAATGAAGTGGTAAAGACATTGATAGAAGCGTTTATCCTCGTGTTCATCGTGGTGTATATCTTCCTGCAGGACATACGGTCTACGCTGATTCCGGCTATCGCCATTCCTGTGGCGTTGATTGCCACATTCTTTGCCCTGAAACTGATTGGATTCAGTCTTAACTTGCTGACCTTGTCTGCCATGGTGCTTGCGATAGCCATAGTCGTCGATGATGCCATCATTGTCGTCGAGGGTGTCCATGCCAAACTGGATCAAGGATATAAGTCGACAAGGGAAGCGTCTATCGATGCCATGAATGAACTGGGCGGTGCCATCGTTTCCATTACGCTGGTGATGATGTCCGTATTTATTCCGGTAAGTTTCATGAGCGGGACATCGGGAACCTTCTACCGCCAGTTCGGTTTGACCATGGCGATTGCCATCGGTTTCTCTGCCCTGAACGCCTTGACGCTTTCACCCGCGCTGTGTGCCCTGTTCCTGAAGTCGCATGACTCATCCACCTTGAAGGAACGCATGGGAACAGCCTATAAGGAATCCCGCAAGATTATGCTGGCGAAATATACCGGTGCGATAGGCAAATGGCTGAACCCGAAGATCGTGGTACTTTTCGTAGTGATAGGTATCTTGGGAATGATTTTCGGCCTGTTCAGTTTCAGCGAACATCCTGTTCTCTGTATTATCCTCAGTATAATCAGTATACTGGCACTGATGGGAATGGCTACCGACAAGTTCAAGCATTCGTTCGAGGCTTCTTATTCGTCCATTCTGGTAAAATACAAGAAACGGGTCGTGTTCTTCATCCACAAAAAGTGGTTGTCGATGGGCTTGGTAGTTGCTTCCATCGTACTGTTGGGGGTATTCATGAACGTCACGTCTACCGGTATGGTACCCAATGAAGACACAGGTACCATTATGGGAGCCGTGACTCTTCCTCCCGGCACTTCGCAGGAACGGGCCCAGGAGGTGTTGGATAGGGTAGACAGCCTGATTGCCGCCGACCCTGCAGTCCAGTCGCGTACCATAATCTCCGGCTTCAGTTTCATCGGTAGCGGCCAGGGACCTTCCTACGGTTCGATTATCATTAAGCTGAAAGACTGGGAAGAACGTTCCACGATGCAAAATTCGGATATTGTGGTGGCATCACTGTTCATGCGTTCCCAAAAGCTGTTCAAGGATGCCCAGCAGATACTGTTCTTCGCACCTCCTATGATCCCAGGATATTCAATATCATCGGATATCGAGGTGAACATGCAAGACAAGACGGGTGGTGACCTGGATCATTTCTACAAGGTGGTAAACAACTATATGGATGCCTTGCAAAAACGTCCGGAAATCGGCTCGGCTTCGACGAACTTTAACCCGAGCTTCCCCCAATATCAGTTGGATATCGATGCGGCTGCTTGTAAAAAAGCAGGAATCAGCCCCAGCGACATCTTGACCACCATGCAGGGATATTTCGGAGGAATCTATGCTTCCAACTTCAACAGTTTCGGTAAAATGTACCGTGTAATGATCCAGGCGGTGCCGGAGGCAACAAAGAACATGGAATCCCTGAACCGTATCAAGGTGCGTGGCAGTGATGGGAATATGGCTCCGATCAGCCAGTTTGTCACGATGACCAAGGTTTATGGACCGGATGTCATTAGCCGTTTCAACATGTACACCTCCATGACGGTGATGGTTTCTCCTGCATCCGGTTATTCTTCCGGTCAGGCATTGCAAGCTATCTCGGAAGTGGCAAGCCAGAATTTGCCGGCAGGCTTCGGCTATGAATTGGGCGGCATGGCCCGTGAGGAAGCACAGACAGCCAACACCACGGGACTGATCTTCGTTCTTTGTCTGGTATTTGTCTACCTCTTGCTGAGTGCGCAGTACGAAAGTTACATCCTGCCGTTAGCCGTATTACTTTCCGTACCTTGTGGCTTGTTAGGCAGCTTCTTGTTTGTCAATGGCTTCTCTGCATTAGGCAGTATTCCGGCGTTGACAATGATATTGGGGACCATGTCAAACAACATTTACATGCAGATTGCATTGATCATGCTGATGGGTCTGTTGGCAAAGAATGCGATTCTGATTGTAGAGTTTGCCCTTGACCGCCGCAAGCAGGGTATGAGCATCTCATGGGCTGCCGTGTTGGGTGCCTCCGCCCGTCTGCGACCGATTCTGATGACCTCTCTGGCAATGGTCATCGGTCTGCTCCCGCTAATGTTCGCGTTCGGTGTGGGTGCCCACGGCAACCGCACGTTGGGTGCCTCCGCCGTTGGTGGCATGTTGATTGGTATGATCTTCCAGATTTTCATCGTTCCGGTGCTATTCGTCATCTTCGAGTGGTTGCAGGAGAAGGTTAAACCGTTAGAATGGGACAGCCTGGACGAAAGCGAAGTGAAGACAGAAATTGAGCAGTATTCTCCTAATGTTAAATGAAAAAGACGACAATGAAGAAACAGATAATTGGAATAATGTGCCTGGCTGCCATGATGAGCAGTTGTCACATTTATAAATCATATGATCGTCCGGAATCGGTAGATGTATCAGGCATCTACCGTGACCCGGTATCCGAGACAGATACGCTGGCTGTGACCGATACGACGAACATGGGCAATTTGCCGTGGAAGGAAGTGTTCCGCGATGCAAAGTTGCAGGCGCTGATTGAGGAAGGGCTTGCCAACAACGTGGATTTGCAGGCAGCCATCCTCCGTGTGGAAGAGGCGAAGGCGATGCTTACGGCAGCCAAGCTTGCCTACCTGCCTTCCCTAAACCTGGCTCCGAGCGGAACGTTGAGCAGCTTTGACAAATCCAAGACAAGCAAAACCTATGAGATTCCGGTTGTGGCAAGCTGGGAGCTCGACTTGTTCGGAAAACTGCTGAATGCAAAACGCGGCCAGCGTGCCGAGTATCTGCAGAGCCAGTACTCCCAACAGTCTGTCCGTTCGGAGATTATCTGTGGCATTGCCAATACGTATTACTCCTTGCTGATGCTGGACCGGCAGGTGGAGATTACCACCGAAACGGTGGATATATACAAGGAGAACGTGCGTACCATGGAGGCCATGAAGATTGCCGGCATGACAACCGAAGCAGGAGTGGCGCAGACACGTGCCGCCTACCACGAGGTGCAGGCATCCCTGTTGGACTTGAAACGCCAAGTACGTGAGACCGAAAATTCGCTCTGCATCCTGCTGGCAAAGGCTCCGCAACCTATCGACCGTAGCACATTGGACGAACAGGTGATGCCGGAAGAACTGACCGTAGGGATTCCTTTGCAACTGTTGGAGAACCGTCCGGATGTGAAAGTGGCGGAAATGACCTTGGCAAGCGCTTACTATACCACCAACCAGGCACGTTCGGCTTTCTATCCAAGCATCACCATCAGCGGTACGGCAGGATGGACCAACAGTGCCGGAACAGTGATTGTCAATCCGGGTAAAGTGATCTTGACTGCTGTTGCCTCGTTGTCCCAGCCCATCTTCAACCGTGGACAGCTCATTGCCAACTTGAAGGTATCGAAAGCCGAAGAGCAGATTGCCCAGATGAATTACCAGCAAACTATCCTGGAAGCGGGAGAAGAGGTAAGCAATGCCTTGCGCCTGTATGACACGCAAAACAAGAAACTGGTAGAAGACCGCCAACAGGTAGAATACCTGGACAAAGCGGTGACATACACGAAAGCCTTGTTCCAGAGCGGAGATGCCACTTACCTGGAAATTCTGACAGCCCAGCAGAGCCTGTTGGCTGCCCAGTTGACGGAAGTGTCGGATAACATGCAGCGCATCCAGGCCGTAGTTTCCCTGTACAGTGCATTGGGTGGAGGTAGAGAGTGATTATTAACCTTAAAATAGAGAAGCTATGATTAGTCCTTTAGCTTATGTTGACCCGTCTGCAAAGTTGGGCAACAATGTGACGGTTCATCCGTTTGCCTACATCGACAAGGATGTCGAGATTGGCGATGACAATGTGATAATGCCTTACGCAAGCCTGATGAGGGGTACGCGGATGGGGAAAGGCAACACAGTGTACCAGGGTGCGGTAATTGCTGCAATACCGCAGGATTTCGCCTACAAGGGCGAGGAAACCATTGCACGTATCGGCGACAACAATATTATCCGCGAGAACGCTGTGATTATCCGTGGCACGCATAGCGACCATGAGACATCAGTAGGCAACAACAATTTTATCATGACCGGCGCACGCCTGTCACATGATGTGGTGGTAGGCAACGGCTGCATCATCGGTAATGGTTCGCAGATATCGGGCAATTGTATTGTCTACGATTATGCAATCCTCACCTCGAACGTGCTGATGCAGGGAGGTACCCGTCTGGGCACCTATTCGGTGGTGCAGGGCGGATGCAGTTTCGTGAAGGATATTCCCCCTTACATCGTCGCCGCCCATGACCCGATCGAGTTCTATAGCATCAACACCATAGTGCTGGAACATTGCGGTTTCTCTGACACGTTGATCAAGCACATCGCGCAAGCGTACCGGATTTTGTATAAGGCAAATACCTCGCAACACGATGCACTGATCCGCATCAGGGAACAGGTTCCGAACAGCGCGGAGGTTAACAACATCATCTCTTTTGTCGAGTCGTCCAAATTGGGCATTATCCATTAACGCATGTTTCCGGCAGGGTTTCTGCCGGATTATGAATGAAACACTTCCGGATTCCGTCAGGTTTCCGGAAGTGTTTTTTCGTTCAGAAGCCAAGCCGGCGGAATTCGTACTCGAAATTCGGGGTAAATATGCCCGTGCCCAATGCCTGCCGGATTTCATCGAGGGACCAGAAACGCCCGCCATCCAGTTCATCGCTGGGAGCGACGGGGTGGTCGTAGGTGGTTCGGAAGCTGAATACCAGTTCCTTCTCACGCTCGGATTCGAACACATAATGCCCCAACGGTTCGGGTGTGAAGCAGTCTATGCCCAATTCCTCGCGCGCTTCCCGTTTCAGGGCTGTTTCCACGTTCTCGCCCAAGTCGATATGCCCTCCTACAGACGTATCCCATTTCCCCGGTTGTATGTCTTTCCACGACGGCCGCCGTTGCAGGAAGAGACCGCCCCTGTTGTTGAACACGTGCAGATGTACCACCGGATGCAACAGCTTGCTTCCGTTGTGGCATTCGCCCCGTGTGGCTGCCCCGATGAGGTTGCCTTCCTCGTCCACAAGGGGAAACATTTCTTTTTCGTTGTCGGTTGCCATAAGTTCCGTTCGTTTTTGCAAAAATAGGAATTTCGGACGGATTGTCCGGCAAGTTCCTCCGGAAAACATTCTACCTGCGGCAAATCCTTGAATTCTTTGTCAAACTCAAAAAGGCAAATCATAATTGAAGAAATCTTCTTCCTTTACCGAAGGCAAATTTTTCCCATCCAAAAGAGCAACGTCTTTAATCTTTTTACGAAACAAGGCGGCGTTTGATATTTGTTCTATTTCCTTTTTGCGATTCCGGCTGAGAATGAGATATTCTTCCTCTTTATCAATTCCCAAGAAACGCCTTCCCAATAGGTTGGCGGCAATACCTGTGGTGCTGCTTCCGGTGAAAGGATCGAGAATCCATGCGTTTTTGTGGGTAGATGCTAAAATTATGCGTGACAACACAGATAAAGGTTTTTGAGTAGGATGTTTTCCGCATGATTTTTCCCATCGGGCGATGGCCGACAAATGCCAAACGTCCGTCATTTGTTTATCTCCATTGATTTGTTTCATCACATCGTAGTTATAGCAATGGGGAACTTTAGGTGATTTGCGTGCCCAAATAATAAATTCCGTGGAATAGGTGAAATAGCGGCAGGAAATATTAGGCGGCGGATTGGTCTTCGCCCACGTTATGACATTTAGAATCTTGAAACCTAATTCTGTCAATGCATTGGCAATGGAAAAAATATTGTGGTATGTGCCGCTGACCCATATCGTACCATTGTCTTTTAGTTTTTGTCGGCACTCACTTATCCATGCCCGGTTGAAGGTGAACATGTGTTCCGGCGTGCTGCCCTTATCCCATCTGCCTTTATCCACACACACTATTTTCCCGCTTTGCACGCTTATCCCTCCATTGCTTAAGAAATAAGGCGGGTCAGCAAATATCATATCGAACTTGAAACTGAATTGCTTCAGCAGTTCGATACAATCACCGTGGAGGAGGGTGAAAGCGTGATCGGAGGAACGAAAAAAGGGGATAATCATTACCTAACAATGCGATATCTTTCAGCCTTTATTAAACGAATACTATTGTAGTCATTAGGATTTGCAAACTCATATTGCCACATATAGTAAATGTTTTCACCGTAGATATTTCTTTTCTCAAAAAACATAGGATAAACGGTTTTTCCTGTATTTTCTTTCCATTGTCTGAAGGGGTAATACAGTTGCCTAATGATAGTGTTGGTTGTATTAGAATTTTTCGCTTCTATCAATACTATTGAATTTATTCCTTCATATCCTGCATCGACTTCTGTTTGTACACTATTAACAGTGAGTGTGATGCCATTGGTAACAAATGAAAATTCAGGTGTATATTTTCTTCCTCGTATAGTCAGTACCAGTGAAGGATCATTCATGAAAGTTCTCACTAAAGAATTTGCATAAGCAAAATCCAAGTGTTGCATCTCAGAATCTCCGACTTGTGAACTTTTAAGTTCAAAATCCAAATGGCTTTTGTATTCTTTAATTGGACTTGTAATATCTGGAATATCTATATATCCTTCTCCTTGAATTATATAATATTCTCCGTTGTGTTTTGGCAGAATGAACAGATTTTTATCTTTAAAGACCTGAGGCCTATCTTCTCGGCTATCTTGTTTACATAATATTCGGACTTCTTTTTCTGCTGTTTTCTTAAAATCTTGACAAGATTCTTTTATTTTCTTGGCTGATAGGATGAACGCTTCTTCAGTAAAATCGTGTTCTCCCATCTTCGTATCGTCATATATTTTCTTCCAAGATTTATCTGATGCCATAATGATATAGATATTGATGTTTATTTTCTCAGGATAACATTGCATTTTGTGGGTGCATTGTTTCTGTATAATTTCGAATAAGAAGTTCTGTCAATTTCCCTCTTTTATTAGGATTGGCATTGACCATTCGCGTAGCCATAACTCTTTGTATCTTATAATTATGATATATTTCATCGAAGAAATTATCATTGTCATTTTTACCTTTCACATCTGAATTACTTAATATGAACCAGGCTTTATTTTCTGCTATCTTATGGCAAAAATCACACAATCTAATTTGTTCGTTATCATCAAATTCTTCTTTTGCATACGAGTTGAAAGAAGAAGTTCTGCTTAATGGTTTATATGGAGGGTCGAAATAAAATAAGGCATCCGGTGCTGCATAAGCCATTGTTTCTGCAAAATCACCACACAATATTTTGACCTTCTGCAAAACACGCGAATCCGCAAGAATTGTTTCTGCATCACAAATCTTAGGATTGGCATATCTTCCATGAGGGACATTAAACTTTCCTTTGGAATTAACCCTATATAAACCGTTAAAGCAAGTCCTATTTAACGTGAGTTCGATATAAAGTCAAAACAATGTCAGTTGTCCGTCATTGATAAAATTCACATCAATGGCGGGCTTCTTTTCAAAGAAACAGTATGCCGCGATAGCCGACAAGGAATTGGCAACGAAGTTGTTGAAAGAACGGTGTCTGGAGTGCTCTATCTGTGCGATGTTCTTCAGTTCATCATTGACCGTTTCTATCAAAGCACGTTTCCTGAGCAGAATCCTGTCCGCTATGC
>CAZAUU010000038.1:0-21878 GCA_964488405.1 uncultured Phocaeicola sp. | reverse complement strand
GAGCCGAGTTAAGAAAAGAAAGCATGGCAACAATGCCACCAACCACATTGTAAACGCCATAATCACTCACTCCCAATGTGTTTAACACCACGCGGCTGGTATATAACCCCACCACAATGGTAAGCAACATCCGGAAGTAAAGCAACAGGGTATTCTTGGCTATACGTTTATTGTCAGAGGCTGCCATTTAGTATCCGATAAACCTGTAAAATGCGCGTTGGGCAGTATCTGGTTCGTGCCCCTGCATTTTCTGCAGATGCCCCTCATAGCCGTCCAGCGCACCTCCTATGATCCGCACTTTCCGGCCCATCATGTCAGGGGACAACTCCTCCGGGGTAAATAGCAGGAATTGTCGGACGATCTGACAGCATGGATAAAGCGTTCCATGTTCGCATTCCTCACCGTCATCGGGATTCTGTAGCCGCCGCGCACGTAGTGGTACTTATGGTACCGTATTCCTCCACTAGCGGGTCAACAGCCGGATGCGTGGCGTGCACCTTTTCAGGTCGCGCATGACGAACCATTGAAGACGGCAATTCCCGTCCGGGGATCCGCCTTTTCCTGCTGAAAGACTGTTTCGGGAGTGTTCCTGGAATCCGTTCATTTTTCGAGCAGGGGCATTCCTTCTAATCCTGCAAGTGTCATAAATCAAACGATAACAAGCAGTTACAAAATACGGGGTATTACTTCCATTGATTCCCATGACGAAATTTTGTCCGTCTCCTGTTATGAGACGGACATTCGGTTGCAAATGTAGCGAAAATAATTAAACACCAACCGTTTTGCACTGGGTTTATTTGCGCCTGTCTTATGATGAAACGTCATCAAATTGGGTAATTTGTCGACAGAATCTTTTCACGAAAAGACGGTAAATCATTAGCAGTAATCTGTTTCACAAAAATGTCCGTTTCATAACAGGAGAAAACCATTTTTGTGAAATACTTACAAGCGTCAAAGACCCTCCAAAATCATACGGCTTGCTTTGTCCACTTCGACCGACCTTATCGAATCAAAGTATATCTGCGTGGTCGTTTTTGAATCATGTCCGAGCCCTTCACTCACTGCCGTCCTCACGGGCAATGATGGGTAGGAGATACCGGTGCCGACGGCTTAGTATTTGTTGAGGATGCACTACATCTGTTCCGTCCATTCTATCGTCAGCAGCTGCCCCGTCTTTTTGCAGCGGTAGGTCAGGTACCCGTTGCCCAGGTCTGTCTTCTTCAAGTAGGTCATGTCGATGAAAGACATTCCGCGCGTGCAGAAACTGAACATGAACATGTCCCTTGCGAAGTCCAGCCCCGGTTTCCGTGACAAGTCCAGCTCTTTTATTTTCCTGACCCCGTCAAGCGGGATGCTTCTTTTCACAGTCTTTTCCATATCACAACAAACATGTCTGAACGGATGACGGTCCGGAGTGAGTCATTTCTCTACCGCCTGTCTGTAGTTGGTACGCAGTATGCGCATATAAAAAAGAGGTGGTGTTCCGCGACAGTCCGCCTTTCAGCATCGATAGTTGTAATATGTTAAACATTGGAAAATGTGTGACTTAACGAGGTTGGGAATACCTGCCATTACGCAGTTTTAAAGATTGTGCGATGCAGGTAGTTATTACATGGCATTTATAGTCAATATGTCACAATTTGGCAAAAATGAGGGAAGCATCCCTCACATCGTATCGTTTTATTATCTAATTTTACGACCTAAAACTAAATTGACATGAAAATATTGCGTAATACTACCCTCTACTACCCTCTTCTTTTTTTATTTTTATCCTTCACCTTTTCCCCGCCTGCCGGCATCCTGCAAATACAGGCGCAGAAGTGGTTGCCTTCCGATTCAGTATTCGCCAGGTACTTGCGCCAGGAAGGCATCCGTATCACCAACAACAACCGGCTGAAATTGTTGCCCAGCGGACGTGAGAAATTCAACGACCTTTTCTCTGAAATCCGAAAGGCAGAACACCATGTGCATCTGGAATATTTTAATTTTCGGAACGACTCGGTAGCCAATGCTTTGTTCGACCTGTTAGCCCTAAAGCGGAAAGAAGGGGTAGAAGTACGTGCCATGTTTGATGCATTCGGCAACATGTCGAACAACCGCCCCATCCGCAAAAATCTCCTCCGCGAGTTGCAAGAGAAAAACATTGACATCGTGACTTTCGACCCTATTACCTTCCCCTACCTCAACCACGTGGCAAGCCGAGACCACCAGAAAATTGTGGTCATTGATGGAAAGACAGGATACACTGGAGGCATGAACATCGCCGACTATTACATCAACGGCCTACCCAAAATCGGCGCATGGCATGACATGCACCTCCGCATCAACGGGCCGGCGGTAGAAGATCTCCAACACGCCTTCGTCATGATGTGGGACAAAGAAACCCAAGAGCACATCGAAGGCGATGCATACTTCCCTTTCGGCAAAGACTCGCTGGATGCCCCTCCCGCATACGCGGGCGGACAGGTAGCCATTGTGCAACGAGTGCCCAAACGGAACCCCAAAGCCATACGCCATGCCTACATAGCCGCCATTGATGCCGCCGATCGGAAAATACAAATTATCAACCCCTACTTCACCCCTACGACAAGTGTCCGCCGTGCCATCAAGCGGGCATTAAAACGAGGTGTGCAGGTTGAAATCATGATCCCAGGCAAATCAGACATCTCGTTTACACCCGATGCCGGATTTTACTTTGCCAACAAGCTGCGCAAAAAAGGCGCACGCATCTATATCTACAACGGAGGCTTCCACCATTCGAAAGTCATGATGGTGGACGACCGCTTCTGTACCGTGGGCAGTACCAACCTGAACAGCCGCAGCCTGCGTTATGACTACGAAATCAATGCATTTCTTTTCGACCTTCCCCTTACCGACCAGCTTTCCACAATCTTCAGCCAAGACAAACGGCAAAGCACCGTCATGACCAAAGATGTGTATAAGAACCGTACGCCATGGAAACGCTTTGTTGGATGGTTTGCCCACTTGCTGGCTCCGGTACTCTGACGCAGGCACCATATAACGAAATTGTTTGGGGATTCTGCTGTGTAAATGCAAGATTTTTCGTATTTTTGTCGCTATGTAGTTACTATGCGGTAATTGCCAAACGAATACCTTATGAAAGTTATTGATTTGATAAAATCTACAGGGAAGACAGCGTTTTCTTTTGAGATTCTTCCGCCACTCAAGGGCACAGGCATCGAAAAACTGTATGAAACGGTTGATTCCCTGCGTGAATTTGACCCGAAATACATCAACATCACCACGCACCGTAGCGAATATGTATATACGGAACTGGGTAACGGTCTCTTCGAACGGAAACGCATCCGCCGACGCCCGGGGACGGTGG
Source organism: uncultured Phocaeicola sp. (assembly GCA_964488405.1). GTDB lineage: Bacteria > Bacteroidota > Bacteroidia > Bacteroidales > Bacteroidaceae > Phocaeicola. The sequence continues at coordinate 18,529 of CAZAUU010000038.1, read as the reverse complement.
CAGTAGCAGCAGCCATACAAAACAAATATGGCATTCCCGTTGTCCCGCACGTACTGTGCAGCGGATTCACACGTGAAGACATCGAATACATGTTACTCGACTTGCAATTCCTGGGGATTACCGACCTGCTGATATTACGGGGGGACAAGGCGAAACACGAGGCTGCATTCATACCCGAACCGGGAGGACACAGCCATGCCATCGAACTGGAAAAACAGGTTGCCGACTTCAACAAAGGTATTTTCATCGATGGTTCGCCTATCAAACAGCCCATGCATCCCTTCGGGTATGGCGTGGCGTGCTATCCCGAAAAACACGAAGAAGCCCCCAACATGGAACAAGACCTCTACTGGTTAAAGAAAAAAGTAGAGGCTGGTGCACAATATGCAGTAACACAACTGTTTTACGACAATTTGAAATATTTTGCCTTCGTAGACCGTGTAAGGAAGGCAGGTATAGATGTACCTGTCATCCCGGGTATCAAACCTTTCGGGAAATTGTCGCAGCTGTCCAATATACCAAGGACTTTCAAAGTAGATCTGCCACAGGAACTGGTGGCAGAGGCTGTGAAGTGCAAAACCGATGCCGAAGCCGCAGCATTGGGAGTGGAATGGTGTACGACCCAATGCCGCGAACTGATGGAACACGGTGTGCCAAGCATCCATTTCTACACTGTAGGAGCCACACAAAGCGTAAGCCGGGTGGCAAAAGCAATCTACTGACCATGTACATGAAGGACATCATAGGGCAGGAAGAGGCGAAACGGCATCTTCTCACACTCGCGCACGAGGAACGGGTGCCGCATGCCCTGTTGCTATGTGGCCCGTCAGGGACGGGAAAACTCCCGCTTGCCGTGGCACTGGCAAGATACCTGTCGTGCGAGAATCCCAGACCGGAAGACGCTTGTGGAGAATGTCGTTCGTGCATGATGATGAACAGGCTTGCCCATCCGGATGTACATTTCGTTTTTCCGGTCATCAAGAAGAAAAGTGGGCGAGATACCGTATCTGCCGACTTTATGGAAGAATGGAGGCAATTATTGCTGGACACCCCCTACTTTGACATGCCTGTGTGGTTGTCCCGCATGGGGACGGAAAACCAGCAGGCGCAGATATTCGTGAGCGAAAGTGACGAGATACAACGCAACCTGTCACTGAAATCCTCCCGTGGCAGATATAAAATCATGATTGTCTGGCTTCCAGAAAAAATGAATGCGGAATGCGGCAACAAACTATTGAAACTGTTGGAAGAGCCACCTGCACAGACTGTCTTCCTGATGGTGAGCGAAACACCCGGTATGCTGATGCCTACCCTGACAAGCCGCATGCAGCGTTTCTACCTCCCTCCCCTGCACGAAGAGGACATAGCTTCCATGCTGCGTTCACGCTATATGCTGACTCCGGAAGACAGTGCCGAAATAGCCCATCTATCGGAAGGAAGCATCATCAGGGCCATGGAAAACATCCACCTGGGAGAAGAACACCGAATGTTTTTCGAGTGGTTCGTTTCGATGATGCGCTTGGCATACGCCCGCCGGCTAAAAGAAATAAAAGCGTGGAGCGAGCAGGTGGCATCAGTGGGGCGTGAACGGCAAAAGGATTTTCTGGATTACTGCGGACGCATGGTGCGTGAAAATTTCATCTACAATTTCCACCGTGCAGAAATGAACTATATGACACGCGAAGAAAAACAATTCGCCACAAACTTTGCCCCGTTCATCCATGAGGGCAACGTAGTACAGATTTACACCGAACTTCAGGAAGCAGCCGGACACATCGGACAGAACGCCAACCCGAAATTCGTATTCTTCGATCTGATGCTAAAAATGATTGTATCACTAAAAATGACCCGCCCTGCGGGAACATAATTATATAAAAACAAACAATGGAAAGTATGAGCAAAATTATATTAAAAAACGGCAGCGGTCCACTGTGTTGCAAGGGTTGCGGAAAGCAAAACAACAAGTTGAACACGTACGACTGGCTTGCAGACATCCCGGGCAATGCGGAAACGGAAGACATGGTAGAAGTACAGTTTAAAAATACGCGCAAGGGATATTACAAGAACAGTAACCGCCTGAGACTGGAAAAGGGGGATACCGTGGCGGTAGAAGCAAGTCCGGGACACGATATCGGCACAGTCACCCTGACGGGCAAACTGGTCTTGTTACAGATGCGGAAAGCCAACATCAAACCCGATGCCGAAATACGCCGCATCTACCGGAAAGCCAAACCGGTAGACATGGACAAATACCATGAAGCGAAAAGCCGCGAACACGACACAATGATCCGTTCACGTCAGATAGCCCTGCAACTTGGACTGCAAATGAAAATCGGTGATGTGGAATACCAGGGTGACGGAAACAAGGCCATATTCTACTACATTGCAGACGAACGGGTGGATTTCAGGCAACTGATTAAGGTGTTGGCAGAAACATTCCACGTGCGCATCGAGATGAAACAAATCGGGGCACGCCAGGAAGCCGGACGCATCGGTGGAATCGGCCCGTGCGGACGCGAACTGTGTTGCGCCACATGGATGACCAATTTCGTATCCGTATCTACCAGTGCCGCACGCTACCAGGATATTTCACTCAACCCGCAGAAGCTTGCCGGACAATGTGCAAAACTGAAATGCTGCCTGAACTATGAAGTGGATGCTTACGTGGAATGTCAGAAACGTCTGCCCAGCAAGGAAATCACTCTCGAGACTGCCGATGCCACCTACTACTACTTCAAAGCAGACATCCTGAAAAGTACCATCACCTACTCGACGGACAAAAACTTCCTTGCCAATGAAGCGACGATTACGTCCAAAAGGGCTTTCGAAATTATCAACATGAACAAACAAGGAGAGAAACCGGCCAAACTGTCGGACAACGGAATGCAGGCATTGGAAAAGCCGAAGGATATTGTAGAACAAGACAGCGTGACCCGCTTTGACAAAAGCAAGAACAAAAAAAAGAAAAAAGGAGGTGAAAACCGAAACAATGCCAATACGAACACACAAGGTAAAAAAATAAACAAGGCTAAAAAAGAAGGAACCCACAACGACACAAGGGAAACAATCCCTCCAAAGGCAAGACCTGCCACACCGGCAAAAACCGAAGCCAAAGTAAGGCAGAACGGAAGCAAAAAGGAACGCAGCAACAACCGGCGTCCCAAAGGCAAGGAAGTATCCGGCGAAGGGGAAAATGCACCACAAGCCCCGCAGATGTAAAGGAAGCAGTTTACAATGAAACAGAACACCTGATGGCAACAAAAAAAAGCATACCCACCGTTTTCCTGTTCCTGCTCCTGACAGGATGCGGTGGGGATACAGTCTTCCACCAATACCTGCCTGTCCCTTCCCAGGGATGGCACAGACAGGACACCCTCACATTCGTATTACCTGATACCTTTACCCGGCAGGCTTGCCACATGGAAATAGAATTGCGCCATACCGCAACCTATCCCTACCGGAACATAGGGATAGGTTTATTGTATCCGCTCAATACGGTCTCTACCCCGGATACCTTCCGCCTGGAACTGGCAGACTTTCGGGGGGAATGGAAGGGGAAAGGCACTCCCGGCGGGTTGTTCCAATTCAAGTCTTTACCGATAAACCTGGTATTGGCTCCCTCTGACACCCTGATCCAACTGGTTCATATCATGAGAGACCCGTGCCTGGAAGGCATAACGGATGTAGGCATCTGCCTATCGTTCACGGGCAGCATCGATACGCAAAAAAACAAATAAAAGGATGGTGAACCCCCACAACGAAGATCCACCGTAACTGAAAAAGGGTAACGGTATGCCAATGACCGGCGTCAACCCCAATACCATGCCGATATTAACAAACAGGTGAAAGAAAAAGATACTCAACACACTGTATCCATACACACGTCCGAAGCGGGAAGTCTGCCGTTCAGCCAAGTAAATCAATCGCCAAATGAGAACGGCAAACAAAATCACCACAGCCGATGAACCCACGAAACCTTCCTCTTCGCCAACCGTACAGAAAATAAAATCAGTATCCTGTTCGGGCACGTATTTCAGTTTGGTCTGTGTCCCGTTGAGAAACCCTTTGCCAAAAAAGCCGCCAGACCCGATGGCTATCTTGCTTTGGTTTACATTGTAACCGGCTCCAGCAGGATCGTCTTCCATACCCAACAACACCTTGATACGTACCTGCTGATGGGATTCCAACACATTATCAAACATATAATCGACCGAGAAAAAAAAGCCCACCGACCCGACAGCAAACAAAAAAATATAAAAATAATTGCGTATCCGCTCATGTACCCAAAGGTAGATAAGATAGATACACAGGAAGGCGCACAGCCCCCCCTGCAGATAAGCCACATCAAACGGAATCACGTAAAACGAGAAAAGCAGCCCCAGTAATGTGATCCCCATTCCATACGAGAGAATATAAATCACCGGCTTCCGACTTTTCTTGCAATAGGCATTCACCAGCAAAGCTGAAAAGACCAAAATTAAACCGAACACAGAAAACTCGCCCCATGACGTGAGCCCATCCGGCATTATATCCGCACTGAAACGGATACCGAGTATGAAATAAATAATGGAACAGACACCCGCAAACAGAATGGAACCGGTCATCCCCTCGCGGTATAATACCAAGAAAAAAGAAAGGTAAACCAAAGCCGATCCCGTCTCTTTCTGGCAAATAATCAACCCCATCGGTACCAAAATGATGACCAAAGCAGTGAGCATATCCTTCCAATGATCCACAGAGAAGGTATACCCGCCTATGAATTTTGCCAATGCCAGGGCAGTAGCAAACTTGGCAAACTCCGCCGGTTGCAGGCTTACCGGTCCCAATACGATCCATGACCTTGACCCTTTGATTTCATGCGGATTGAAGATTGTACCGAACAGCAACAGCAATAAAATGCCATACACCAAATAAGCATACGTATCATAAAACCGGTCTTCCAGCATCAGCAAAACGAATCCCAACACCAACGAACAACCAATCCACATCAACTGCTTGCCCGCACGGGTAGACAGGTCGAAGAAATCCGGATCCCCATAGTCATAGCTTGCCCCGCAGATACTGAACCACCCGCAAACAACCAGAACAAGGTAAAGACCTATCGTCCACCAGTCCACCGATTTCCACAAGCTATCTTTCCTGTAAGCCATATTCTATCCTTCTCTGCTGAATCTCGGAAGCCAAAGCCTCATCTTCTTCCGTCAGTTTTCCTGTGAGATACTTCTCTATCATCAGGCGGCCTATCGGAACCCCGTAAGTGGCTCCCCATCCCCCATTCTCCACATATACGGCAATGGCAATTTTTGGGTCGTCCATCGGTGCAAATCCCATAAAAGCCGAATGGTCTTTCCCACGGTTCTGTGCCGTACCTGTCTTCCCGCAAATTTCCAATTCCGGAATATTCGCCATACGGCACGTACCTCCCAACACAGCCGCACGCATGCCCTGCACCACTTCTTCGTAATGTCCCCGGTCTACCTTCGTATAACGCCGGGTGCTATAGAGCGTATCCTGTAATTCACCCTCTATTTCCTTCACGACATGGGGGGTGATAAAATAGCCTCTGTTGGCAATGGTCGCCCCCAAATTGGCTATCTGCAATGGGGTGGCAGTCACTTCTCCCTGCCCTATTGCAATACTGATAATCGTCAATCCGTTCCATGAACCCCGGTACACTTTGTCGTAAAATTGGGCATTGGGTATCATCCCCCGCTTTTCTCCAGGCAAATCGATGCCCAACGCGTATCCAAATCCCATCGAGACCATATAATCACGCCACGTGTCCATTGCTTTTTGCACACTGCCATATTTCTGCCTTGCGCCTATCATATAATACAGTCCCCAGCAGAAATAACCATTACACGAAGTGGCTATCGCCGGAACCAAAGGCAAAGGAGAAGGATGCCCGTGGCATCCCACGCGGAGCCCCCGGTAAGAGAAACCATGTATGCACGAATAAGAAGTGTTCGGCGTAATGATCCCTTCCTGCAAATAGGTAAGCGCCTGTGTCGTCTTAAACGTCGAGCCGGGCGGATAAGTTCCCATAATCGCCCGGTTCAGTAAAGGCTTCCAAGGGTCACGTGCCATCATCTGGTGGTTTTTACCCCGGTTGCGTCCAATCATCAGGGCGGGGTCGTAAGTAGGGGAAGAAACCAGACAAAGCACCTCTCCCGTGGCAGGCTCGATAGCCACAATGCTTCCGATTTTTCCTTCCAACAAACGTTCACCCAGCATTTGCAATTCGATATCCAGGCTCAATGTCAGGTTCTTCCCCGGTATCGGTGCCTTATCAAATTTCCCGTCCATGTAGTTTCCTTGGATGCGTCCGTGTGCATCGCGCAGTAAAATCTCGACTCCTTTTTCACCCCGCAACTGCTTCTCGTAAGAACGTTCCACCCCCAGGCTTCCGATAAAGTCACCCGGAGAATAATATTCGTCTTTTTCTATCTCCTTCTTGGATACCTCCGAGATATCACCCAGGATATGTGACCCTGCATGGTAGTTGTATTGCCTGATAGTACGGCGCTGGATATAAAAGCCGGGGAACATAAAAATTTTTTCCTGGAACCCTCCACAATCTTCTGCCGAAAGCTGGGTAAGGAAAACCTGGTGCGTATAAGGGGAATAACCCGGATTCAGGTTGCGGTCTTTCAAATCACGGAAACGGCGGCGGACAAATTCAGGAGTAACTTTCAACGTCCGGCACAAATCAGCCGTATCAAGCTGCGTGATCTCCCTCATGATAACCGTTATGTCATACGCCGGCTGGTTATAGACCAGCAGTTTGCCCGTCCGGTCGTACATCACCCCCCGGCTAGGATATTGCACCTTGCGCAACAATGCATTGCTCTCGGCATTCTTTTTATAATCATCACTCAACACTTGCAAAGCAAACAGGCGCAGGATAAAAAGGACGGTCACAGCCAGTACGATACCACCGATTACATACTTCCGCTTGGATAACTGGTAATTACTCTCCATTATCTTTTCCCCCTCATCGCATCAACGCATATAATACAAACTATGGTCACCGCCGTATCCGTCACTATTTGAAGCAACAAAACCGTAAAATGGGAAAAAGAAAAGAAGTCAATCATTCGCAATGCACAGACAAAAACAAATACGGTTTCCACCACATAGCGGGAAAAAGGGGCAAGACCCATACTTTGTATGCCGGGCACATAAATATCCGTCGTTTCGCGCGACAACTGCCACTTCAGCAACGGACGGCGGACAAAAGCCAGCAAAGTGGATGCTGCCGCATGCATACCCGGTGTATTACTGAAAATATCCACACAAAGCCCCAAGGTAAAAGCCTGCACCAAGAGTTTCTTGCGGGATATCCCCGAATCAAGAGTCAATATATAATAGATAAAAACAAACGGTGTGGCATATCCTGCGATATGCATGCGGTTCAATATTTCCACCTGAACCAGCAACAAGGCCACGAACCATACCAAGCGATGTAAAGTCTGAACCATAAGATTACACCTTTCTGTTTAGTTTGCACGAATACTGTCTTCCAATGCCGCCTGTTCCTTCATTCCTTGATAATGAATGACGTTGACCTCAGTCAACCGGGCAAAATCAGTAAACAAACGGACTTTCAGGCAATATGATAACCCGTCACTGCTATCTTTCCTGTCATCCACCACCCCGACCGGGACACCTTCCGGAAAAATGGAACTGTACCCACTTGTCACAACCGTATCCCCCAACGAGAATCCTGCATGGCGCGGAATATCCTGTAACCACGCATAACGCGAAGAACCTCCGTCCCATTTCAGAACACCGAAATAATCCGTCCGGCGTACCTTGCAACTGATGCTGCTTCGCAAATTAAGAATCGGGAGCACCACCGCATAATGGGCCGAGGTCTGATACACAATCCCGACCACACTGCTACCGTTCAATACACCCATTTCTGCCCTGATACCGTCTGAGGCACCTTTGTTAATAGTTATATAATTGTTGTTCTTCCTGATACTGTTATTCACCACCCGTGCCGGATATACGGCACAATTCCTTAACACATTACCCCGTATGGATCCAATGGCCGATGTATCGCGCGTATATTCATTCAATACACGCGACAAGTGCTCCAATTCCAACTCCAATTCCACATTGCGGCGCACCAAATCCCGGTTTACCGCACGCAAGCCGAAATAGGAAGTGACTTTACTGACAGCCTCATCCACACAACCTGCAACCCTATTGGCCGAAGTGAAGAAAACGCTTCCCTGATAATTGTTGAAACGGAACAATAAAGTGAAACTGACTACTTCCAACAATATAAAAAGTAGCCAGTAATCATATTTAAGTAAAAAATCCAGCAGATTCCGCATAAATCATACTCACCGCATCAGGAATGGATAGCGTTCAACATTCTTCAACGCTATTCCCGTGCCTTTCGCCACACTCAACAATGGATCCTCTGCAATATGAAACGGAATATTGATTTTGTCGGTCAGCCGCTTGTTCAGCCCGCGCAACAACGCTCCCCCACCTGTCAGATAGATACCATTGCTCACAATATCGGCATACAACTCGGGCGGCGTGTTTTCCAATGCACTTAAAATAGCCGTTTCAATCTTGGCAATGCTTTTCTCCAAACAATGAGCGACTTCCTGATAACATACAGAAACCTCCATAGGCAATGCCGTAATACGGTTCGGACCGCGCACGACATAATTCTCCGGAGCCTCATCGCCTAAATCGGTCAATGCGGCACCCACATGGATTTTGATCCGTTCTGCCATGCGCTCACTCACCTTCACATTGTGCTGGCGGCTCATGTACTCCTGGATATCCGCCGTCAGGTCATCCCCGGCAATGCGGATGGAATTGTTTGTCACGATACCACCCAATGAAATCACCGCTATCTCGGTTGAACCGCCTCCTATATCCACAATCATATTCCCTTCGGGGGCTTCTACATCCAATCCGATACCTATGGCAGCCGCCATAGGTTCGAATACCAGATAAACGTCACGGCCGCCCGCATGTTCCGCACTGTCGCGTACGGCACGCAACTCCACTTCCGTCGAGCCGGAAGGAACACCTATTACCATCCGCAATGAAGGAGTGAATAGATGACGCCCCGTGTTAACCTTTTTAATAAGCCCACGCATCATCTGTTCGCAGGCATTAAAATCCGCAATGACCCCATCGCGCAAAGGACGTACCGTACGGATATTCGGATTTTCCTTTTCGTACATCATCTTCGCCCGTTCACCTACGGCAATCATTTTGTCGGTACGCCGATCCAAGGCTACAACCGAAGGTTCGTCTACGGCTATCTTGCCATTGCTCAGGATTATGGTATTCGCCGTACCAAGATCCATCGCTATCTCTTGTGTGAAAGAAAATAATCCCATTGTAAGTTAATGTAAGAAAATTCAACTCATTTGTTTGCCTCAAACCACTTGTGGATCGCCGTGTCGTATGCCGAAGACACCCCGAAGGCAGCACTTGCCAGCTGCTGGCGTTCCGCACGTGTGGTCACGGCACCTTTTTCTTTCAATATGCCAAGCAACACGCCATATTGTGCTTTACTTGCCACTATGGCCACATCGTTAAAGTTTTTAGCAGCAGCACGAATCAACGAAATGCCTCCTATGTCAATCTTTTCGATGACAGACTGTTCATCGGCACCTGAAGCCACCGTATCTTCAAAGGGATACAAATCAACAATAACCAAGTCTATTTCCGGAATTTCATACTGCTGTACCTGCTTCCGGTCTTCCTCCAAGGGACGACGACATAAGATTCCCCCGAAGATTTTCGGGTGAAGCGTCTTTACGCGCCCGCCTAAGATGGAAGGATAGCCCGTTACATCTTCCACCGCGTGGCACTCATACCCCAAACTCTCTATAAAATGACGGGTTCCTCCCGTTGACAAAAATTCAACACCTTCATCTGCCAACCGACGGATAATCTCATCCAGCCCATCCTTATGGTAGACGGAAACCAAAGCCGTTTTTATTTTCTTTGAATCTGACATTGCGAATACGATTTAATTAAAAATTAGTTTATAGCTGGTTGCAAAGTTACGAAATTCCTATAGAAATAAAACCAAGAGAAGTGGGAAATTATCTTTCTTTTATTTTGTAACAGGATTGTAACATACATTGAATTTATTTTCCATATTTTTGCTCCCCGAAAAGAAGTGAGACAACAATCAACAATATGGAAACTGTTTATTTAGGAATTGTCATTTTCCTTTTCATGCTGGCAGTATTCGATCTGCTGGTAGGTGTCAGTAACGATGCCGTAAATTTCATGAATTCAGCAGTCGGGGCCAAAGTGGCGAATTACCGCACTATCATCGGCGTGGCAGCAATCGGGGTCTTCGCGGGAGCCATTATGAGCAATGGCATGATGGACATTGCCCGCCACGGTATTTTCCAACCCTCCAATTTCAGTTTTTACGAAATCATGTGTATCATGCTGGCGGTCATGGTTACCGATGTCGTATTACTTGACGTATTCAACACGCTCGGACTCCCGACATCCACTACCGTCTCAATGGTGTTTGAACTGTTAGGCGGGACATTCATCCTTGCTATCCTGAAAATCGTAGGCGATAAAAGCGGACTGTTCTCACTGGGAGACATGATGAACACGGAAAAAGCATTCTCGGTCATCATGGGTATCTTCCTGTCGGTAGCAATCGCATTCATTGTCGGTACAGTGGTGCAGTACATATCCCGGCTGATATTCAGCTTCAACTACAAAAAGAACCTGTCGTGGACCATCGGTATCTTCGGAGGAATTTCCATCACGGCACTTGCTTATTTCATCCTGCTCCAAGGGCTGCAAAGCGCTCCTTTCCTCGATGCCGGGTTGATGGAATGGATCAGTTCGCATTCCCACCTGCTGGTATTGTGCTGCTTCGTCTTTTTTGCCTTGCTGATGCAAATCCTGCACTGGTGCAAGGTAAATGTATTCCGCATCATTGTCTTATTGGGTACATTTGCATTGGCACTGGCTTTTGCCGGCAATGACCTGGTAAACTTCATCGGCGTACCTTTGGCGGGTTTCTCAGCCTATACCGACTTTGTGGAAAATTCCAATGGAACCGGTATCCATAATTTCATGATGACATCCCTGATGTCATCGGCTAAAACCCCCGCAATCTTTTTGTTCGCTTCGGGCATTGTCATGGTATATGCCCTCGCCACCTCAAAAAAAGCAAAGAATGTAATCAAGACCTCGGTAGACCTGGCACGCCAGGAAGAAGGGGACGAGATGTTCGGCTCTTCGGCACTGGCAAGAACCATTGTCCGCCGGGCCACATCGTTCAATGAATTCCTGGTGAAAGTGATTCCCACCGGCATTCGCAACTGGATCAACAACCGCTTCAACAAAGACGAAGCAATCTTGGAAAACGGAGCTGCATTCGATATGGTCCGTGCATCGGTCAACCTGGTGTTGTCGGGATTGCTTATCATCATCGGCACCACGATGAAACTCCCGTTGTCCACCACCTATGTCACCTTCATTGTAGCCATGGGGTCTTCACTTGCAGACCGCGCATGGGGTCGCGAAAGCGCGGTTTACCGCATCACGGGCATGTTTTCCGTCATTGGCGGATGGTTCATCACCGCTTTCGTAGCCTTCACCATTTGCGCATTGGTCACCATTTTGATGTACTACACCAGTTTCGCCGGCATGTTCATCTTTATCTGTGTGGCGGTATTCCTGTTGATACGGAGCAATATCAAATTCAGCGAAAAGGAAAAGAAGGAAAAGGCAGAACAGAAAGACGATATATTCAAGCGCATGATGTCCACCAAAAACAAGGGCGAAATCCTTGCCCTGCTCCGCCAACATGTAAGGGGCACTTTGGCCGACTACCTCAACTTCACGGAAAAAGCTTACGTACAAGTGACCGACGGTTTCATCAACGAAAATCTGAAAGGCTTGAAAAGGGTCATGTCTTCTACCGAGGACAAGCGCAAGATGCTGAAAAAACGCCGCCGCAAAGAAATCCTCGGCCTGCGCCGCATCCCTATCCCTTTGGCCATAGAGAAAAACACATGGTTCCACTTGGGGAGCAACAGCTGCGAACAGATGCTGTATTGCCTGAAACGCATCTGCGAACCGTGCAAAGAACATGTTGACAATAATTTCAACCCGATTTCAAAAGATGTCGTTACCGACTTCCTCCCCATCCGTGAAGAGTTATGCAAGCTGATGGAAAACACCCGCTCGGTAATCGAAAGCAACAACTATGGTGATGCGGACGACATACTCATAAAAGGCGATGCGCTGAAAAACAAGATTTCGGTCCTGCGCAAGTCACAGATGAACCTGATACAGGAAGCCGATACAGCCAGCCTGAAAGCATCGTTGGTATACCTGAACATCCTGCAGGAAACACAGGAATTGGTAAGCATTTGGCGTCATCTGCTGCGGGCAAGCCGTTTCTTCCAAGCAAACTACGTGCCGCAAGAAGCACAACAGCTGAACCTGGCAGACTGACAGCCGGTCATGCCTGGCGGCTGTAGCGCCAGGCATGACCAGACACCTTATTCAACTGGTTTCGTCAAAGGTTTCCTCTCCAAAGTGCCTTTCTTCAACCTATCTTTATACTCGGTAGGTGTCATGCCGAAACGCTGCTTGAAGCACCTGCTGAAATAACGGGGATCGTTGATACCCACCATATAGGCTATCTGGGTCATATTAAACTCACCCGACTCTATGAGTTGGGCAGAACGTTTCACTCGCACTTCCTTGATAAACTCGATGGGGGCAAGCCCTGTAAGCGACTTCAACTTTTTGAAAAATACCGAACGGCTGACTGCCATTTCTTGTACCAAATCGTCTACAAGCAAGTTCCCGTTGTCAATATTCTTTTCCATAAATTCGGTCAGATGGTCGATAAACTGCTTGTCGGGAGAAGGCATTGACTTTATTTCCTCTTCCGCCTCTGCAGGAACAACCCCACCGATATCCATCAAATGCTCGTGATAGAACTCGCGCAAACGCTGGCGGCGTGCCAGCAGATTATCGACACGCGCTTTCAGGTAAACGGCACTGAACGGCTTGGTTATGTAACTGTCTACCCCTAACTCCATGCCTTGCAACTTGCTGTCTATATCTGTTTTTGCCGTCAGCAGCACAATGGGAATATGGCTGGTCGATACATCATTGCGGAGTTCACGGGTCAACGTGATGCCGTCCATCCCGGGCATCATGATATCACAGATAATAATCTCCGGAAGATATTTCCGCGCCTTTTCCAACCCTTCCACCCCGTTCGCAGCCTCGACAATACGGAACTGGCCGTTGAAGACGGTGCGCAAGAAAAAACGCAACTCAAAATTATCCTCCACCAGCAACATACAGCCCTGGTCGACAACGACAGACTGGGCATCGGCTGCAAGTTGTTCTCCTGCAGGGGATTCTATTTCCACATTATCAGAAACGAGAAATTCCACGTGCCCATCGTAATGCTCTTTCCCTTTCAGGAAAACTACGGTAAAGCAACTCCCTTTACCCACGGCACTGTCCACCAGCACCGTGGCATGATGCAAGTCGGCAAGTTCTTTTACCAAGGAAAGACCGATGCCCGTGCTGTTTTTGTTGAACAGGTTTTTGTCGAGCAAAGTCTCAAACCGCACGAAGAGCGATTTCTTCATTTGCTCAGGAATACCGATGCCTTGATCACGCACGCCCAATTCCACGGTTTTCTCATTCTCATGGATAAACACGGTAATGGTTTTGCCGGGTTGCGTGTACTTGAATGCATTCGAAAGGATATTGAAGATAATCTTTTCCACCTTGTCGGTATCCACCCACAGTTTCAGGGAGGGCTGTTCGCTTTCGAAAATGAAGTCGATCTTATTCGACTCCGCCATCTCCTCGAAATTCTCCATAATCTTGCGAGTGAACGGCACAATGTCAACCTGTTCCACACACAACTTCATCTTGTTGTTCTGTATCTTGCGGAAATCCAATATCTGATTGACCAGCCTCAGCATACGATGGGTGTTGCGTTCGACAATCTGCAACTGCCCACGCATCTCTTTGTCCAGGTCCGTACGCTTCAGGATATGATCTACCGGACCTTCTATCAGTGTCAGAGGTGTACGCAATTCATGCGAAATATTCGTAAAGAAACGCAACTTCATGTCTGTCAGCTGCTGTTCCACCGACATTTCATGCTTCAGGCGGTAAATGACAAAAAGCGTATAGGCACCGCCCAGCAATATCACTATAAACAACAAGGAATAAAGGAGATAGGCGTATGGGGTTTCCCAAAATGCAGATTTAACGGTGATGGCCAACTGACGTTCATTGTCCACCCATACGCCTGCACCGTTGGTCGACTTGATACGGAAAATATATTTCCCCCGTGGTAAATTGGTGTACGTGGCAATACGCTGCTCGCCCACGTAATTCCAGCCGTCATCAAACCCCTCCAGCATATAAGCATACTTGATGTTTTTGGGGAAATTCATGTCGAGCGCGGCAAAGGAAAGGGATATTGTGTTTTTTGTGTGCGGCAACACCAAGTGCGCCAGGCTGTTCAGTGATTCGGGCAATACCGATCCGGATTGCGGTACAACGTCCTCGTTGGCAACCTTCAGTCCGGAAAAGACAATGTCGGGGACGTAACTGTTGGTCTTCACCTCTTCGGGACTGAAAGACAACACACCACGGTTGGAGCCGAAAAGCAACCTTCCATCGGACACGGCCAAAGCTGTGCTTTCCTCGAAATTCAACTCATCGCCTAATTCCTGTTTCAGGAAATTGTCAAAATGATGCGTGGCAATGTCCATGCGGCTCAACCCGCTTTCGGTGCCAATCCAAATGTTTCCTTCCGTATCTTCGGCAAGTGACACCAACACATCCGTAGACAACCCCTGCTTCGTGGTGTACGGGACAAAGCATGCATTGCCATTTTCATCAATACCTGACATCTCATTCAACCCACCGCCGAAGGTGGCAAAAAAAAGCCGGCCCTGACGGGTCAGGAGGATATCGTAAATATCATTGTTGCTGAGGCTTTCTTTCCGGTCTGACTCACGTGCATGGAGTTTGAAACCGATTGCTTCCGGACGGGTAAACTTTTCACTGAACGACAGCAACCCGTTCGACGTGGCGACCCAAAGGACACCGTCCTTGTCGCGCTGGATAGAACGTGCCTTGTAACACCGCTCCATAGGATACGACTTCATGTTGTTCCGCGCGTTGATGAAACGGTAACTGCCATCTGCCTGTCGTTCCATATAGTTGATTCCCCCACCGAAGGTCACCACCCATAGCCGCCCTATGCCGTCCTCGAAAATGTCGTAGACGCTATTATGGCTAAGGCTGTAAATGTCGTTCACGTCATATACATATTGCGTGACAGCATACCTGTCCTGATGGGGAGCAAGCCGGATAACTCCCCCACCCTTCGAGGCAATCCAGATGTCATGACGGGAATCTTCAATTATCCGGTAAGCCGGTGTGATGAATGGTGTACCGGTACGGGATATCCGTCCGTCTGCCGTAAGGTAACCTATATAATCAAACGAAGAGGTATAGACCGACAGCTTCCCGTCGCGTGTGCCTATCCAGAAGCGGTGTTGCGAGTCTTCGCACAGCGAACGCACGTGGTTGGCATTCGTGTCATAATTACAAAGCAAAGGCTTTACCAGCCTGAAATCGTTGTCGAAGAAAGAAACCTTCTCCAACCCTTTCGAATGCGTACCCAGCCAGAGGTTGCCCTGCCTGTCCACCATCATGGCATGCAACTTGTTGGAAAACCGCCATTGATCCGAACCCGGTTCATCGTAAAACGGAACCAGACGGTCCTGCATGCGGTCAAACCATGAAAGTCCACCGCCCACCGGATGAACCCATAAATTGCCTTTCCCATCCTCGCAAATGGAAAAGACCGGCGTGGAACGATCGGCGGCATCCTGCTCTACCGTGACCTGTTCTACTTTGAACTCTCCGGTCGCGGGACTGATACGGCACACACAGCCCAACTTATTTACTGCAATCCATACCTCTTGCCGGCTGTCAACGTATGCCGACTGGGCAGGGTAACGCCGGAAGTCGAATCCTTGTTCCGACCCGTACACCCGGATGACGTTCAGGTCTGTATCCGTTACCAATATCCCCGAGTTGCGGGTAACCAATATCATCCGGTTGTCGTACCACTCACGGATGCCCACAATATCGTCCTCCTGCGCTATTTCCTTCAGTACGAACGTATCGTCATCTAACGAATATATCCAGATACGCCCCTGTCTGGAAGCAAAATAAATGCGCTGTCCGATCTGCAAGGCGGAGAAAAAAGACTGGTCCGAATGGATGGAGTTGCTGTGAGCATTGACGAAATAAGCAGCCTGGCTTCCCGTACCCTCTATACGCAACAGCCCGTTCTCCGTAAGCAGCCACTCCCGTCCCTTACTGTCTAAGAATACTGTAAATATTTTTGTCGCCCTCCCTTTGGATACATTGGAAAGATGAATCTCCGCAACAGATTGTCCAGTCTTACTGTCGGACGTGACCCGAATACCACCGTTATTGTCTGTCAGGAGCCACACCGTACCATTATCAAGCGGGATGATGGAAATAATGGACAAATCTTTTCCCAGCCCGTTGGAAGGCACTTCCACAAAAGTTTCCATCCGTTTGTCAAACCGGAAGGCATGCCCATCGTAAGTGACACACCACACATCCCCGTATTTGTCCACATCCAAATCCTCAACACGATTGGAAGTCCAGCTGACATCGTTTTCCTTCCGTGCCTTATATACTTTGAAATCATACCCGTCGAACCGGCTGATACCGTCCCAAGTGGCAAACCAAATCATCCCGTCATGATCTTGCACCATGTCCATGACAGAATTCTCAGACAGTCCGTTCTCTTGTGAATAATGTGCAAACGTACAATTCAACTGCGCCTTTGCAGACAGGCTGACAAATATGAATGATAAAAAATAAAAAAGCCTTTCCATAGTATAGTAATATCCAACCGGAGGACAAAAATAAGGAAAAAGCAAGTAAGCGGCAAAGGCAACGGGAAAATATTCACAAGAAAGAGAGTGTGTCGGAATGCGATTAGGCGCACATTTTGGCACATCCCCTTTTCAGAACCACCGCACAAAACAGAATTCTTCCCGATAGGTCGTCAGCCTGTTTCCGGGATACATGCGGGAAGAAATCTTGAAGCTTCCGGCATTTGGTATACTGATGGTGGCCAGGAACTTATAAGTTCTTTTGACAGGTACGAACCCACAGTGACTTCTCTCCACTGGGGAATCCTTACATGACAAGTCTGATACAAAAAATGTTCCGGATTGTTTTTCGGACCTGCCCGGACATACGAAAAAAGACCATCTCAAAAGTTTATTTGAGACAGCCTCTTTTCTATTCTTTTCTGTAATTCTCCGTTTATGCTTCAGCAGCCTCTACCGGAATTACAGATACATAACTCTTCTTTTCGTGGTTCCGCTTGAAACTCACAGTCCCGTCAACCAACGCGTAAAGCGTATGGTCGCGTCCCATACCTACATTCTTACCCGGATTATGGACCGTACCTCTCTGGCGGACAATGATATTGCCAGCCTTACATGCCGACCCGCCGAAAATTTTTACTCCCAAACGTTTGCTTTCCGATTCACGGCCGTTCTTCGAACTACCTACACCTTTTTTATGTGCCATGTTTTCTACGTTTTAATGATTAAGCGATAACTTGTTTGATAGTCACTTCGGTAAACTGCTGACGGTGTCCTTTCAGTTTCCTGTACCCTTTTCTTCTTTTCTTGTGGAACACCAGCACCTTATCTCCCTTTACCAACGGGGAAACTACTTCGCACACTACTTTTGCTCCTTCTACCACCGGCGTACCAACAGTTACACTACCGCCGTTGTCTACCAACAAGACTTTGTCAAATTCAACAGTCGCGCCACTTTCTGCGTTTTCGAGGTGCTGGACAAACAACTTTCCACCTTCCTCGGCTTTGAACTGTTGACCGTTAATTTCTACAATTACGTACATTTTTTTATTTATTAAAACGGTTTTCTCCGCAAGGTGAACCGATTCGTTCGGCTGCTTTTCTACCTCCACGGACTAAATCGGGTGCAAAGGTACAGCTTTAAATTCATATAACCAACTGTTTATGCTAAAAATATTTTCATCGCCACGCCTCTTTGCATTTAGGACACCAGGTTTTGACCACAACCTCATACCGGACTGTATCAGACGGAAAAACGCCAAAACAGCCGGGAATCCGGACACAATCCGGCGGATGGTCACACACAGTCAGCGGAAAATGCAAAAGTTATTGTGTGATCCCAGCAAAATATCAAAATTTTCATTTACCTTTGTATTAGAGAACAATCACCTGAAATTAAATTTTATACCTCCTAATCCAATGAACCTGAAAAACATTGCAACACCGGCATTGCTGTTCTTTGCATTTGTCGGCTGCCAAACGAAAAACACTGACAACATCGCCCAAACTCCGCTGACACCGGAAGAAGCCATCGTACGCAACATTGCCACAACGGATTTCCCTGA
>CAZAUU010000037.1:0-22175 GCA_964488405.1 uncultured Phocaeicola sp. | reverse complement strand
GGTTTTACAATCAGCGTTATTGCGGTTGTGAGTTTAGCATACGGAAAGAAACGCCCAACAAATAAGGCAGCTCGGTATCCTCTCATCAAAAAGGCTGCCCCTCCGTCCCGGAGAAACAGCCTCGCATAAAAGTTAAATAGGTGTATAAAGTCCTGTATTCAGTTACTGAGCCAACTTCCCATCCGACCCCAGCACGTTAATGATTTTGTGTTTGTACATCTTTTCCATTTCATCACGAGCCGGACCCAAATATTTGCGCGGGTCAAATTCTGACGGTTTCTCAACAAATGTCTTGCGTACGGCAGCCGTCATGGCCAGACGCGAATCGGAGTCGATGTTGATTTTGCAGACAGCCGATTTAGCTGCCTTACGCAATTCTTCTTCAGGGATACCGATAGCTGCTTCAAGCTTTCCGCCATTTTGGTTAATCATGTCCACATATTCCTGGGGAACAGAAGATGACCCGTGCAGAACGATGGGGAATCCCGGCAATTTCTCCATTACCGCATCCAGTACATCGAATGCCAAAGGAGGAGGAACCAAACGTCCTGTATTCGGGTCTACGTGGCATTGTTCGGGTTTGAACTTGTATGCGCCATGTGAAGTACCGATGGAAATGGCCAGTGAATCACAGCCCGTGCGGGTAGCAAAATCAATCACTTCTTCAGGATTCGTATAAGTATGGTGTTCTGCACACACTTCATCCTCTACGCCAGCCAATACACCCAGTTCGCCTTCTACAGTCACGTCATACTGGTGGGCATATTCAACCACTTTCTTGGTCAATGCCACATTCTCTTCGTACGGCAGGTGCGAACCGTCAATCATCACGGAAGAGAAGCCCAAATCCACACACGACTTGCAAAGTTCGAACGAATCCCCATGGTCGAGGTGGAGCACGATTTCAGGATGTTCGCAGCCCAATTCCTTGGCGTATGCCACCGCGCCTTCTGCCATATAGCGGAGCAACGTCTGATTGGCATAGTTGCGTGCACCTTTGGAAACTTGAAGGATAACCGGAGATTTGGTTTCTACAGCTGCCTTGATGATAGCTTGTAGCTGTTCCATATTATTGAAGTTGAAAGCCGGGATAGCATACCCGCCTTTAATTGCCCTAGCAAACATGTCTTTGGTGTTTACCAATCCTAAATCTTTGTAATTAACCATTGTTGTAAGTTTTATAATTGTTAGTGATTTTGATTGCAGTGCAAATGTAAAAAAGAAAAGTGTCAAGTCCCCAATTTTCAACGTTTAAAAAAGCAGAATCACCAACATGCGGCATCAAAAACCGTCCGTCAAAAGACAGAACAGCCAAGGATGCAAAGTGAAGATTGCAAATGAAAACGAGAACACATACCACACTTCCACAGAAAAAAAGGCAAAACCTTTTCTATTTCAAAGAAAAGCCGTATCTTTGCCACCCGAATCGGGTTATTGCCCGAAGCCTGCCCCGAAAGTTATAGAGGCAAGTGATACCGCAAGTCGGCAAATAATAACAATAAAGCATATACTGAAATGAAAAAAGGCATTCATCCTGAGAACTACCGTCCGGTAGTGTTTAAAGACATGTCGAACGGCGACATGTTTTTGTGTCGTTCCACGTGCACAACGAAAGATACCATCGAATTTGAAGGCGAGACTTATCCGCTGGTTAAACTGGAAATCTCCAGTTCGTCCCATCCGTTCTACACGGGTAAAGCGAAGCTTGTGGACAGCGCGGGACGTGTAGATAAATTTATGAGCCGTTATAACCACATTAAAAAGTAACCATACTTTGCTTATAATAAAACCGGGCATTTCCCTATGGGGCTATGCCCGGTTTTATTTTTGCGACTGTGTTTCCAATCCCAAAAGCCCTTTTCCCGCTGTTCCATGAAATGACAAACAGACACTGCAAAGGCAACCTTTTCAAGATACCTCCACAATGCCTATTTGTAGGATTTTTTCCTCGACGCAAAGCCTCAACCCATGTTGTCCTTCTCCCGGATTTCCACGCGGCGGATTTTCCCGCTGATGGTCTTGGGCAACTCATCCACAAACTCGATGACGCGCGGATATTTGTACGGAGCAGTCACACGCTTCACATGGTCTTGCAGTTCCTTAACCAAGGCGGGACCTGCCTTTGCCTTATAGTCATTTGCCAATACGACTGTCGCCTTTACAACCTGGCCGCGAATCTCATCAGGCACACCCGTAATAGCACATTCCACTACCGCCTGATGCGTCATCAACGCACTTTCCACTTCGAACGGCCCGATGCGGTAACCCGAACTCTTAATCACGTCATCGGCACGCCCTACAAACCAATAGTACCCGTCCTCGTCGCGCCACGCCACATCACCAGTGTAATACACATCGTCATGCCATGCTTCATGCGTCAGTTCCGGGGCACGATAATATTCCTTAAACAACCCCAGTGGCTTGCCCTTGTCTGTACGGATCACAATCTGTCCCTGCTCGCCATCTTCTGCAGACCTGCCATCGGGTTTCAACAAGTCAATGTCATATTGCGGATTGGGCACTCCCATGCTTCCTGGTTTCGGATCCATCCACGGGAATGTGGCAAGCGTCAGTGTTGTCTCGGTCTGTCCGAAACCTTCCATCAGGCGGATGCCTGTAATCTTCAGGAATGTCTCATACACCGAGTAATTCAATGCCTCTCCTGCCGTGGTGCAGTATTCCAGCGAAGACAAGTCGTATTTGCTCAGGTCTTCCCGGATTAGGAAACGGTAAATTGTAGGAGGCGCACAAAGTGACGTAATACGGTAGTCGTGTATCTTACACAGAATGTCGGAAGGCGTAAACTTCTCGTGGTCATAAACAAAAATATTGGATCCTGCAATCATTTGCCCGTACAGCTTACCCCATACAGCCTTGCCCCAACCGGTGTCGGCAATAGTGAAATGCAAGCTGTCTTCGCGCAGGTTATGCCAGAAACTTGCCGTGGAGATATGTCCCAACGGATAGGTAAAGTCGTGTGCCACCATCTTGGGTTCCCCAGTAGTACCCGAAGTGAAATACATCAGCATGATATCATCGTTGGTATTTACCTTCGCCGGACGCGTGAAAGGTGTGGCATTGGCAATGCCTTTATGGAAATCATCGAAATCTTCGGGACAATCGGGTCCCACACTTACCAATTTCTCCACGCTGGGGGATTCGGGCATGGCATCGGTAATGTGTTTCAGGATTACCTCT
Source organism: uncultured Phocaeicola sp. (assembly GCA_964488405.1). Taxonomy (GTDB): domain Bacteria; phylum Bacteroidota; class Bacteroidia; order Bacteroidales; family Bacteroidaceae; genus Phocaeicola. The sequence goes on along the minus strand of CAZAUU010000037.1, from coordinate 18,977 downwards.
TCGCCAGCCGCCACAATCATCTTGACCGTAGCCGCATTACAGCGGTATACAATGTCTTTCTTCGTAAGCAGATGGGTAGCAGGAATTACCACCGCACCGATTTTGTGGAGGGCGATGGTGGAGAACCAGAACTCGTAACGGCGTTTCAACACCAGTATCACCTTGTCGCCCTTGCCTATACCTAAACTCTGGAAATACGAGGCTGTCATGTCGGTGTACTTCTTCAGGTCACCGAAGGTAAACTGGATACATTTGCCTTTGTCGTCCGTCCACAACAATGCTTTCTTATCCGGCTGTTCGGCTGCCCATGCATCCACAATGTCGTATCCGAAATTAAAATTTTCCGGAACTTTTACCTTGAAATTCTTTATAAAGTCTTCCTGGGAAGAATAACTGGTCTGGTCTACAAATCGCTCTAACATAGTTTATGTCCATTTTTGTTTTTCATCCTGTTATTACATGACTACCGCCAGGAACTTCACGGTCTTTCCGTCCAATGCCAGCATACCATGCGGTTTACCCGAATCAAAGTACAGGCTGTCCCCCGGATTCAGTATCAGTTTCTTCCCATTGATTTCCAACAACAAGCGACCTTCTATCACTAAGTTGAATTCCTGTCCTTCATGCGTGTTGAAGTGCACCGGTGTACCGTCCGGTTTAGGCTCTACCGTCACGATAAACGGGTCTGCTTTCTTTCCCTTGAATCCCGAAGCCAATGCCTCGTACTTATAGGCTTTCGTGCGTTCTACCGAAACACCCGTACCGGCACGTGTCAGGAAATAGGATTTCATTTTCGGCTCTTCCCCGAACATCAGTTCATCCAACGTGATATCGTATTTCTGTGCAATGCGCTGCAACAGGCTCACCGAGAAATCACACTCTCCCGATTCCAGAGCCTGATACTCCCCTACCGTAAGGTTACAATCGGCCGCCACTTCCTCCACATCCAATTCCAAGGCTTCACGAAGCCCTTTCAGACGTTCGGCTATTTGTCTTATCTGTTCATCCATGTCTTTATTATTCTGTTAATCCATGCCAAAATTACGAAATATTCTGACATAAGACAGCAGAAGCAGGAAAAAATATTGCAGAAAAAGCGATTTTAAAAGAGAAAAAGTACTGTTGCCGTAATGCCGTCAAAGGCAAGTTTTCCCACAGTATTTATATCCGTTTTGAAACAAATGTGAAACACACATCCATGGTTGCAATAAACCTGCAATGCGTTATTTTATCCAGTCCGGTAAGTCATACACTTGTATCAAGTAAAAGGTGACAGGACTGTTGCAGGCGGAGCAGCGTATCCTAAAAAAGAGCCATATCATCCTTACAAAAGTAGGTGTGATATAGCTCTTTTACTCTGTTACAATCCATAAAATTCCCAAAGGGACTTTTTTTATGTTTCGATACATTCTCATAATCCTAAAAACAATCTTCCTGCACAGAGGTACCTGTCTATAGTTGACCCGACCTCTGTGGATTCTTGAGTCTATTTCAGCGACGGCACCCCATCACGGGTGATGACGCGATCATCGCTCATGGCGTTCTGCCACCAAGCCGCGTCCGCATGATCGTGGCTATCCTCGGTGAAAGCGGACGAGGAAGTATCGTTGGTGCGTTCGTAATCGTACCAAGTGACAAACCATGACCATTGTGCACCAGCATCCCATTGATCGCTGATATAGGCTACATTACCACATTCACTCAACGTCACTATTTTGTTGGGCCACAAACGCTTCAGCATCTCATACCATTCGTAGCACTCTGCTGCAGACGTAGCATTATAAATGTCGATGCCTACAATATCCACGTAATCGTCTCCCGGATACCATTTCGGACCTTCCGTTTCGTCATCTTCGTTCCAGGCCACCGCTTCTGTCCAAACCCATATAAGATTATTGAGGCCTTTTTCCCGGAAACGATCGTACATTACGCGCCACAGCGTTTTGCAGGCTTCCGCATCCATGCCCCACCAGAACCATTTGCCACCGGCCTCGTGCAACGGACGCCAGATAACCGGAATGTTCTTTTCTTTGAGCAACAGCAAATAGTCGGCTACTTTATCGATGTCATTTATCATTCGCTCATACCCATCGGAAGTCGGGTCATTGATGTCCGTAACGTCGAAGGAGGTCTGATCGGGGTCTGTTCCGGGCGTATAAGTGTAGCCTGTACCGTTGTTGTTAGGCACATTCCAGTGCCACATGGCGGCCACAATACCGTTATTCGCCCACCAGTCTTCTAAGAACTCTGTCTGCGAATAATCTATCCAACTGCCCGATTCGGAAGCATAAAGATGGATGTAGTCCACACAGTTAATGGCAGGATATTTGCCCGTCTTGGTATAAACCCAGTAGGCTTCGTTCGTGTTCCAAGCAACGTTGGCCATGGCTCCAGACAGTATTTTCGTACCATTGATTTCCTCTATATAATTCAATAAATTTTGTGCTTCGGTACTCAACACGGTATCGGTAGACGATGCATCAGCCTCACAACTGAAAGTGGTTACGTAGTCTTCGACTGAAACATAGCCATCCACCGAACGGATGGAACCGGCTGCCAAACGGACTTCGTAGCTATTGCCCGCAGTGGCCGTCACGTTCATCAGCACTTCGTTGCCGATGGCAGCCACAGCATCAGTAACCTCACCGTTCAGCGTAATCAGGGATTTATCCAACAACCAGACATCCTGGTCGAAACCGAAACGCACCACGATGCTGCCGGGTTGTAAGACATCGCCATCGGAAGGATAAACAGAAGTCTGACACAATGGAGAGCCGACCGCTGAAGAGTCATTTCCGTCGTCTGAGCAGGCTCCCAAAAAAGAGACCACTGAGAAAAGCAATGCATAATACATAATAACGAATATATGTTTCATTGTAAAAATAACCTTTAAGGGATTTAATTTATCGGGTCAAGACGCAAGTTGTCGATGCAGATACCAGCGGGAACGACACCTCCGTACATACCGTTCGTTGCTGTCCCGAAGGTGAATTCACCTGTCAGGTCGCTGCTTAAGTCACTGATATTGTACGATACGGTTATCCAAACACCGTTGGTGGTTTCGGGGAACAATCCTGAACCCACCCAGTACCAGTTGTCGGCCAAGACAAACTGCATGGCGGCATCAGAAGCACCCGTTACACCATCCTCGATCAACAGGTCGAACTTGATAGCATAGTTCTCGATGTTGCTGACAGTACCGCAGTCCACGTGATTACAGTTAATGAGCCATATATCTCCATCCACGGTTTCGGCCAGTCTCAAGTAGACGTTCCCGTTGCTTTCTGTTGGGAATTCCAATGTGACACCGTCCGTCCAGCTGCCATCCCAAGACGAGTTATGGCTACCCGAGTCTTCAAAATCATTCAGCATAATCGTTGCGTCCGTAATCGGGTCGCGAAGGTCGTCACTGCCTTCCACCCAAACGCTTGTGATGAGGGTTACCTTAGTGGCGGTATAGTTCTGTCCCGATACTATCAAGCTGTAACCATTTAGGTTTGTAATCATTTCTTCTGTCAAGGTACGCATGTAGCAGCCTGCGGTTATTTCGTCATCGGTCAGGTCGAAATATTCCAAATCCGAAGTCAATCCGGGCCAGCCGTCGGCCGTGCACTTCAACGAGCCTTGTGCGTTGCTGCCCGCATCGCTGATGTAAACGCAGATTATGTCGCCTTCGCTCAAAGCGGGTAGTGAAGAGGCCGGTATCTCCAGCGAGTTACTCCAGCTTCCCATTTCCACAGGGTCACCATCGTACAAGATTACTTCACTTTCCACCCATGAGCCACTTCCGGTGCCTTCAACGATTTCGATGTTTGGTAAATCCATGGTGGTTCCATTCTTGAAGGTGAAGGTTACGGAGCATTCCCCCAACGGTGCGTCGTCGGGTATCAGTATACGGATGGCATCTGTTGTTTTGCGCATCATTTCCAATGCGGGAATCACCACTTTCTCAATTCCGCTTGCCAATGTAAGGGTATCTACCAACAGCAGGTCGCTACCGTTGATGGTCATTTCCGAACCGGTGGCTGCACCGGCATCATCGGTATAAGAGTAAGAAATGAATGTAGGATTGGCCTTGCGGATGGTCTGCCGGCTTTGCGCCTCTTCGCCTTCTGCGGTTCTCACAATAAGTGAGGCTTCTGTTTCGCTCACTCCAGCCGGAGCAACAACCGTAAGGATGCGGTCGTCTATCACGGTGATTTCAGTCGAAATGATACCTCCCGGAAATTCCACCTCTGTCACGCGGCTCATGGCCGTCCCGTTCACCTCGACCTCCGTCCCTTCCATCACAATGGTGGGATAGAAAGACACCACGGACAGATTTTGCGAAGCACTTAATTCGTCTTCCTTGCACGAGGTGAACACCAAGCAGCTGCACAATGCCAGCAAGCTGCATATACTTGTTTTTATCTTCATATCTCAGTGAGGATTATTGGTTAATTGCTTGTTGTTGTCCAACCCGGGTTTTGCACCAGGTTCGGGTTCATATTGATTTCATCGAATGGGATAGGAAAGAAGTAATACCTGTCGTACCAGCCACGTGTATCGGTTTGGCGTGTCAGCACGAGGTCGCCGTTGGAATCCACTTGCAGGGTTGCCAGGGTAACGGTAGCTATTTCGTCGCCACACTCCCAGCGGCGCACGTCCCAGAAACGGTGGTCTTCGAAAGCCAGCTCCACAAAACGTTCGCGTTTGTAGCGTTCCCACCAATCGGATGACGTACCATTCCAATGCGGCATCTGTACATCCGCCCGGTCGCGCAAGGCATTGATGGCTCCATTGGCTGACAAGTCGAATTCACCCGATGTTTCGGCGTTGCCGTAATACTGGTACATGGCTTCGGCAAAGTTAAGGTAAAACTCACCTAACCGCATGACAATCCAAGCGTGGGGCGAACTGGTATAATTGCTGTTGGTAGAGATATCCACACTACCGTCACAATATTTGCGCAGATAGTATCCCGTTTTGGTAGCATTATTCAACGGAGGACCGTTTACGCCACCCTGAACGGTTTCAATCAGCGTGGTGTTGTAGTTTGGCCACATGTCACCGTTCTTCACCACCGTCAACTCGAAACGTGGGTCAAGTCCGGCATAAGCATTCTCAGCCGTGATGTTCACCGTAGTTCCTGCATGGCGTTCTCCGAAAGTTTCACCTGAACCGTCGATATATTCATAAGAATCCACCAAGGTCTGTGTAGGACACATACCACCTTGACCGTTCTCCACGCCAATAGGGTAATTGTATGTTTCCCACGAGTTGATGTAACCCTGCTTCGAGGCCATGATTACTTCCGCACCGTCACCGTTGTTCGAGCCCCATATATCGGAATAGTTACCAAGGCTGATACCCCACTGCGAAGCATAATGGATGACGTCGTAGTTGGCACGTGCAGCCTCTAACCACCACTCGCTGTTGTTGTCGCTGTTGAACAAGGGCGATGCCTTGTAGAGCAATGTACGGGCCTTCAACGCCAGGCACATGGGGCGTGTAGCACGGCCGATATCTTGGTTTAACTCCGTAGTGTGCGTGATAGGCAGATATTCGGCTATCTCGTCCAACTCATCCACAATCCAGTCCATGATATCCAGAGCCGGAGTTTGCGTCATGGCGTTGGCCTCTTCTGCCGATAAAGTCTTGAGAGTGAATGGCACGTCACTGTAAGCACGCACCAAATCGAAATAGAAAAACGCTCTCAGATAGCGCACCTCATATTCAAACAATTCGAATTTCGCTTTCATAGCTGCATAGTCCGTATTGCTTTCATAGTCACTCAAATCTATCTTGTCGAGTTTTTCCAAGAAGTTGTTGGCTTCGGCAATGGCTTTGTAAGAGTTCTCCCAAGTATAGGAGAAAGGATTCAACGGGCTCCAGCTGCCGTTATAAAAGTTATGAACCGATGAACTGGAGATGACACAATCCGCCTCGTCTGTAGCGGCAGCCAACGTAGCTCCGCTACTGCCCTCGTAATTCTTGTCAAATCCGTTTGGTATGCGTGCATAGACACTGGTCACCAACCGTTGTACTCCGTAAACAGGACTCTGATAAACCCATTCTTCATCGTTGGTAGTCACCTCGCTATAGTTCAAGTCTACGCAACTTATCATGCTGGCAGACATCAGTGCCACGGGTAAGATGTATTTTATAAGTTTCATATTCACTTTGTTTTTACAATTAGAACTTTAATGAAAAACCGATGTTGACACCCATCAATGTAGGATAGTTGGTATAGATGTTCTCGGGATCCATCACACTTAGGTTGGTAAGGGTCATCAGATTCTCTCCTTTCACAAATACACGGCATTGCGATGCTTTAATTTTCGACACCCATGCTTCGGGTAAGGAATAGTAGATCTCGCAATTCCTCAACTTGAGAAAGTTGACGTTTTTATACCAAACGCTGTTAGCACGGTAGTTATTGTTGTTCGTATTCGAAGTGAGTCGCGGGTATTTAGGGTTGTCGCTGTTGTCCCAGCAGTTCTCCCAATACTCTTTCGACAGATTGGCTCCGTCTACCATCGGTACCCAGACACCGGTGGTTCCCAAGTAGGCAGTGTAGTGCCCGGCGCCTTGGAAGAGGGCGTTGAATCCGAAATTTTTGTAGCGGAAACCCAAATTCAGCGAGTAGTTTATTTCGGGGATGGTCGTGTCATACCCAATCTTCACCACATCGTCTTCGTTGATGACGCCGTCGTTGTTCTGATCCTTGTACTTGAAGTCACCGGGTTGCACCACGGTAAAGTTCTGTGTAGGCGAATTGGCAATATCGTCCTCATCCTCGAAGAAGCCGATCACTTCCAATCCCCAGGCTTGGTTAACACGTCCACCTACAGCCGAGAGGTAATCGTAGGCCACGTTTTCGATGGTGCGTAACTGCTTGTTGCGCCCCCATGTGACGTCTACGCCAATGTTGAAACTAATGTCGTCGTTGATGTGCTTCACCCAGTTTGCGCCTACTTCCACACCATAGCTGGCCACGCGTCCCCAGTTTATGTAAGCAGCCGGGATACCCATGACGGACGAGTAAAGGTCATCGCCGGATAGCAGGATGTTGTCGCGGTAGTTGTAGTAAGCATCTACCGTTAAATCTACTTCCTTGAACAGGCGAAAATCACCCCCGACATTGAAACGATAAGCCGTTTCGAGTTTGAAGTCCGTGGTAGGTTGATAGCTGATAAAGGTACCCCAGTCTTGCGAACCTGTTCCGGTACCGAAGTAATAATCGCCACCACCACCGTTGTAGTTCTCCAACCAGATACCCTGGATAGGAACATAGTCGATGTGCTGTATACCAGCCGACAGACGGATCTTTGCCAGGTTCAGGATTTGGTCGTCTGCCTTGTTCCTGGCGATATAACCCAATGATAACACAGGAGAAAAGGACCATTTCTGTGGATACGAACGATTGGAAGCGTTGGCTGCCAGTACTAAGTCTGCCATGTACTTTTGCTTCAGGTCGTAGTGCAAACTGGCCATAACGTTCATGCGGTTGTACGTCAGGTATTGGTCGGACTCACCCACCGGCTTGCTGGTGGAAAACTTCTCGTGCCAAATCAGTGAAGCAGAAAAATTATCGTCATCACGGAAAGAAGTGACGTAGTCGGCAGTCAGGGCAACGTAAGACGAACGGTTGTGCTGATTGATGTAGTAGTTATATACCATGTTGCTGGTCAGGTCGCCGGCCGAATAGTTGGTCAGTCCCGACGGGATGCCGTTCGTATCGAAGGTATAACGCTCGTAACCATAGCGGAAACCCAATGCGTTCGATTCGTAGATTTCAGAGAAATTGTTATAGCCAACCCTACCCGATACGCTCAAACCTTCCAACCAGAAATCCAACTCTTGTTTCAGGCTTACATCGCCCTGAAAAGAACGAGAATGGCTTTTCAGGAATCCGGAGGCGCGTACTTGGGCTGCGGGATTGTTCGTTCCGTAAGTGGTATTGCCACCCCATACACCTGACAGTGATCCATCGGGGTCGTTCAGTACGGGGAAGGCTGATGCCGGAGTCTGATAGAGCATCCACGTCAGCCCTGCTGCATCGGCACCGTTCGGACGGTTTGTTTCAATGAAAGAGGCAACAGCATTCACCTGCATCTTCGTGGTAGAAGTCAGCATAGCGTCCAAATTGGTACGGATATTCGCTTTCGAGAACTTCAGCTGCGATGAATAATCGCCTTGGTCGGTATCTTTCAGCAATCCGCGTCCGTCGGTATAGTCCAACATGGCAAAATATTGCAGACGGTCGTTACCACCGGTTATCGAAACGTTCGCCATGTCTTCGGAAGCTATATTCTTGAAGATCTCATTTTTCCAATCCACGTTTGGATAGTAATACGGATCTGAACCCGTGGCAAAAGCGTTCAGTTCGTAATCATTGTATGCAGCCGACAGCCCGTCATTGGCACGTGCTATATTCAGAGCGTTGGCATAAGTATAGGCATCGACAAATTCGGCTATAGTAGGATTGAACGTAAACTTATGGTTGTAAGACACCGAAACGTGGTATTTGCCATCTCCTGTGCCTCGTTTGGTCTTCACCAAGATGGCACCGTTCACTCCCTGATAGCCAAACAAAGCCGTGGCAGCCGCATCACGCAAGATGGTGACCGACTCGACTTCTGCTACCGTCATATAATCGATGGAGCGCTCGATACCGTCCACCAGAATCAATATATCATTTTCTGTGGTTGTCTGTGCAGCACGGATACTCATGGTAGCACCGTATCCGCTTTCACCGACAAAGCCTCCTTCTTTCAGGGCAGTCAGCCCCAACAAGCGGCCATAGAGGGCATCCTTCAGCGAGACAGCTGCCGTTTTTTGCAATTCTTCCCCGCTGACGGTCTCGGTGGAAGCGGTAGACATCAGGAGGCTCCGTTCCACACCCATGCCCAAGTCGACCTTGCCGTTCTCGTAATCGGTCAAGGTGCTCTGTGCACTTATGCCGCAGGTAGCTGCCGCACACAAGGCAGCCAAACTCAGTTTTATAGTAAATTGTTTCATTAGCTACAGATTTAATAAGGTAAAACAGAGATTAATTCCAACCGGGATTTTGTGTCAAACCATAGTTTTTGTTGATTTCGTCGGGCGGCAGTGGCGCCAGAATCCACTTGTTCGACCAGCTACTCGGAGAATCCCACACAAAGCGCGGATTGGATCCGCTTATTTCGTATTCCTCGTACTCGAACTTGGTGGGGAATGTTTCACCACTGGTAGAACTCCAGGCTTCCTCTACGCGCTCGTTGTTATCGTCCAAGCGATAGATGCGCATGCCACGCAAATGTTTGGTGAAGTCGCTAATCAGTAAACGGCGGTTCATGTCGTTAAATCGGCTTTCGTTCTCGAATCCTAATTCGCAGGCACGTTCACGCAGTATTTCGTTGATAAGGTTGTCTTTATTACTCGTCAGGTTCAGGCCTGGGTTCATCGTCTGAATGTCTCCCAGCCCCACACGGCGGCGTACGATATTCACCTGCTCCAAAGCCTCGGTATAACGGCCCATTTCAGCCAATGCTTCGGCATAGACGAGGTACAGATCGGCCAAACGGATGTATGAATACTGAATCGGTGTGTCGTCAATGATACCTTGTCCACCCTGGTCATCAGAACCAAGGTCAAGCACATATTTGTAAGTTGGGAAACCGTGGGGTTTGCATGACCAAGCTGTGCCGCATACCAGGAACTGACCGCCTTCCCACAACTGCACGGGATTGTCTGATCCATAATATTGATATTGGTAATCGCGTTTCTGCACCACCATGCTCTCGTAAAGGCGAGGGTCGCGGTTGGCAAATATGTCGACCGAGGCCGGACGTTCGCCGTAGTATTGTTGTCCGTCGAAGTTGCGGCCGTCCGACCAAGGAAACATCTCCATCCAGTCTAACGTGGCGGCACAAGCACCGGTGTGCCAGACGTTGGCTGGGCATTGATCCCAGTCGGTCATGTACACACGGTCGTGCACTTCAATGATTGTTTCCTTGTTGCCACGGTTACGGTAAGCAGTGCGGAAAGCCTGGCGATATCCCGACTCTGTAGCCTCGGTTGGTTGTACCAATTGGTAGTAGTTGCCGTTGGCTGCATTCATGGTGAAGAACTCCTCGCAAGCATCTATCACGTCCTGCCAGCGACTCTGGTCGTAGTTGCCATACCACACATGGAGCGCAGTTACGGCGTCTTGTGGCGATTCCGTACAATAGGGCGTGTCGTTATTGAAAATAGGACTGGCAGCGAACCACAGTATTTTAGCTTTCAAGGCTACTGCCGCGGCTTTGGTCATACGGCCGGCCCAAGTATCCAAGTCCGTATCTGCCAAGTTCCAAGGCAAGTTGGGCTCGTCGATGGCTTCTTCCAACAAACCGATAGCGAAATTTACCGTCTCTTCGAGCGTAGAACGTCCTTCATCGAGTTGCTCTTCCCCGCTGAAAGCGTGATCTACGATGGGCAACCCTCCGAAGTGGCGAATTCCGTCAAAATATTTACTGGCCAGAATAACTTTGGCTTCAGCCGTGTATTGGGCTCTCTCCTCATCGGTCATATCGGGCACCCGGTCGATATTGTCAATCAATAATTCACAGTCGCGCACGCAGTTCCAGATAGAACGTTTAGATTGGTTGTCCATGTTCTGGATACCCCCCTGCGAAATAAAAGCAAAACGGCTTTGCACCCAGCTCGAATTCGCATTGGCGGCGGTCAGTGTACCGGTGTAGAACACACGTCCTAACTCATCCCAACCCAGCTCGGAGTGCATGATGTCCGACAGGGCTTCCATGACACCTGAATTCAACGTATAGCAACTTTTAAAGGGGGCATATAGCCCTTCGTAGCACTGCCACAGCAGGTATTCCGTATAGACTTTGCTGGAGAAAATCAAGTCTTCGTCTACATCCTCCCCTTCTGCCTTTTCCAAGAAGGCATCCCCCACTCGGATTTGGTCAACGCAAGAAGAAGTGCTCAGTGTACTGCCGACCAGCAACAGGGCAGCTACGTAGTATGTTATCTTTTTCATCAAGGTACGATTTTAGAAGTTAATTTTCAAACCAAGGTTGAACACACGCATTTGCGGGTATTTAACCCAATCATTATAAGCTCCACTCGAGTTCTCGGGGTCATTGGCATTAAACGGAGTAAAGGTCAACAAGTTGGTACCGTTAGCATAGATACGGATGATACCGCCTTTGGGCATCCACGACACATTGTTGAAATTATAGCCAATCTCTATGTTCTTCAGACGGATGTACTTGGAATCGAAATGCCAAAGATTGGAGTTTGCATAGTTTTGCGACGAGTTGCTGAAAGTTATGCGCGGAAGCCTGGCTACGGACGCGGTTTCCTCCGTCCAAGCGTTGTCGACCACCCACTGCAGCAAGGCATCGGTGTATTGTTCGCCGAAAGGCTGGCGATAGACACCGTCTAAGTTACGGGAAACATGAGTTGCCCCCGCCCACAACATCGAGAAATCAAAATTCTTGTATTGCATGCTGAAATTCAACGAGAAAGTATATTCCGGATAGTCTGTATAACCCATATACATCTGGTCGTATTCTTCGGAAATCACACCGTCACCGTCCAAGTCCACATACACTGCATCCCCGTTTCTCAACGTACTCACCAACTGTGTCGGCAGACTTTGCCCGTACTTCTCGTAATACAGCTGCTCAGTGACGCCTTCTTCGTAGAATCCGAAGAACAAGTAACCCTTACGTGCACCGATTGAGTGACCGGTGGCATATGTCCATGTGGGAGACACATAAGAATCTTCCGTCAGTCCCAACATCTGGCCAATGTAGCTGTCGGCCGTTACCAGCTTGTCCGGCTTGGTAATTTCAGCCTGTTCTATGATCTTGTTTTTGGCGTATGCGATAGATGGAGTGATGGTGAAGGAGAAGTTGTCACCAATCCTGTCCGAGTAACTCAACGAGATTTCATACCCATGGTTCTTAACACGTCCGTAGTTGATGTACGAAGGACGCAAAGCGGTGGGTCCCTGAATCATGTTCTCATTGTTAATAAGGATATTCTTGCGGTCTTCGTGGAAGTAATCGAACGTCAGGCTGATTTTGTTGTCCCAGAACTTGGCATCGAAACCGTAGTTGTATTTCACGGCTGTTTCCCAAGTCACATCGGGCGAAGCAGACGAATATTCACGTGCCACGTTGAGGAAAGTGGTATTGTTGACACCGAAGTTATAGCCTGCGTAGTCGGTAATGCTGTTATAGTACCCTTCGCTGATTTGCCATGCGGCCGGAAGATACAGGAAGCGGTATCCCTGGCAATTGTCGTTACCAACGGTACCTACCGAAGCACGCAATTTAAGAAATGAAATCACCGGTTTGACGGGGTTCCAGAATTTCTCTTCCGACACGGCCCACCCGATAGAGGCGGAAGGGAAGAAACCGTAGCGATTGCCTTTGGCAAAGTTCTCGGAGCCGTTGTAACCCATGTTGAAATCGACCATGTAACGGTGTTTCCAGTCGTACGTAGCACGTGCCACCAAGCCTACGTAACCTTTCGGTATGGAAATATAGGCACTGTCGCTGGCATCCCACTGGTAATAACTTTTCGACTGGTTATAGAGCAACAGAGCCGATACGTTGTGGCCGCCGAAGCTGTTGGCGTAGTTGAAGCTGGCTTCGGCATACCAATCGCGTTCGGGCCAATAACTGTCCGAATAGCCCAAGTTCCAGTAGTCGCCCGAGCGCTGAAACTTGATGCTTCCGTCAGTGTCGATATAAGGCATGTATTGGGCCGGTGCACCGCATGTGCGGTCTTTAGTGGTGTAGTAGGTGGAGTTGTACGAACCCTTGATGCGGAAATCGAGTCCCTTGGTAATAAAGTCCAATTTCAGCTTATAGATAAAGTCCATGTTCAGCACATTGGACACGGTTTCCGTATAGCCCTGCCCATAGAAGGTGTACAGGCCGTCCATTGTATTCACGCCACCATCGGTACTGATCAAATCCGGATTGGCCACAATCCATTTGCCGTCCACAATACCGGCACCCGTGAAAGGCTGGGCACTCATCAGATAGCGGAACAGGTTATCTTCACCTCCGCCGATGGTACGACGGTTTTCCACACGGCCTCCCAAATTGATAGAAAACTCGTGCAACTTACCCAGCGACAAGTCCAGATTGGCGCGATAGTTGTAGCGGCGGTAGTGAAAGTTGGAGTTCGGGTCTTCGCCGAAGGTCTTGAACAGGCCGTCTTGGTCGAGCATACCCACCGACACGAAATAGCGTGCCACATTGGTACCACCACTCACCGACACATTGTGTTGGCTTTGCAATGCGGCATCTTTCATGATGTAATCAATCCAGTCAATGGACGGATAAAGTAACGGTTGGTCTTGTGTGCGGAAGTGCTCCACCACTTCGTCAGAAAAACGGGGCGTGTTGCCGTCCGACAGACGGGCGTTGTTGAAAGTGGTGGCGTAGGTGTACGAGTCGGCCATATCCAAAAACTTCGTTACCGTCTGTATGCCCCATGACGTTGATACGGAGATGTTGGTCTTTCCAACCTCACCGCGTTTGGTCGTCACCAAGATAACACCGTTGGCACCACGCACACCATACACGGCAGTGGCTGAGGCATCTTTCAAGATGGTAATGTCTTCCACCTCGTTGGGGTCGATTTGGGTGAATGAACGTTCCACACCGTCGACCAAGACCAAAGGGCTGGATCCGTTCAACGATGCCTGTCCACGAATCAGTATGGTCGGGTCGTCCTCACCCGGAAGTCCCGAATACTGCACAGTAGACAAGCCTGGCAATTTACCGGTAATGGCGTTACCCAACGACACGGCTGGAGATTTTAACAACTCTTTACTGTTGATGTTCGAGATAGAACCTGTAACCGTCACCTTTTTCTGCTGGCCGTAGGCAATAACCACCACTTCATCCAGCATCTCTACGTCGGGCGTCATTACTACCTTCATGCTGCCACCGGTTACTCCCATCTCCAAGGTTTGATAACCCATATACGAAAAAGACAGCGTACTACCACTCGGGACAGATAAGACGAAGTTACCATCAAGATCTGTAATCACGCCTGTTGATGTCCCTTTCACTAATACGGAAACGCCTATCATAGCCTCTCCGTTCTCATCGGTGACATTTCCTTGCACCGAGATATTCTGTGCAAGGAACATTTGTGGAATCAAGCAGAAAACTGCGATCAACCATTTTTTTTTGTTTCCCATAGGCATTTTGTTATAATTTAAGAATTAAGGATAATGAATCTAATTACAATTTTAGCATATATTAATTTTATAAAATGACACTTTCTTATCTTTTTTTACACAAAAGTCTGTAAAAGTATATTTTTTAAACAAAAGACCGGTTTTTACAGACTCAGTAGATTTTTAGTGGGGATAATCTCTCTACTTGGAAGAAATACGCGAGTCCGGGAAGTCAGTTCCCAAATGCATCAATTTATATTCGGCAAGTAATGGATCGGTAAATAAACTATTATAGTCGTTTGAAACGTACACTCATACATTCCTGCCTTTTGCTAACGGTTGGTTTTCTTCCAGGCGTCCTGCCCAATACTTCCCCACACAAGCTTGTCCTGGAACAAAAGCACAATCTTTACGCGCGGAAGGTCATGGTAAAGATTCCACCATCACCGTAAATCTTTCTGGGACTTCCTGACAATTTTATAGGCGAAGATGCCAAGGCACAGAAAACAAGGATGGATGCCTTTATGGGCAGCTTTTACCTTTACGACGGTTTCCTTTTGAAATAGTCAGCGAATTCGGAATAAACAGCAACAGAAAAGCCTAACTTTGCAATCAAAATAAAATCCTGATGAAAAATATACTATACCTCATCATAACAACATTCATTTTTATGTGTGCCTGCAATAGCACGTCAAATAAAGACAGAATTCTGGATATGGCAGAATCAGTAGCCATCGATCGTCCTGATTCTGCCCAATGCCTATTAGAAACGTTGTATCCATACTCAAGCCTGAACGAAGGGCAAAAGGCTCGTTGCGGCGTGTTACTTGCTTCCGTAAAACTCCAGCAAAACAAATCTTTTGCATCAGACAGGCTATTGGATGAGAGTATGGCTTATTACAGACAACATAATGACAGTGTTGAACTATTCAGAGCATATCAGCTCAAAGCTTATCAGTCAATGTGGCGGGGACAGCAGGATTCAATGTCATATTATCTGCTACAGTCGATTCAGTTAATTGGAGAAAAGAATAAAGCCCAATTGTATTCATTATATATGAAATTGGCGGATATTTATTGCGAACCCTCTGCCGATAAAGATTATAACAAGGCTATATCTTATGCACAAAAAGCGTTGGCGTATGTTACTTCTGACAGGCAAAAAGCCTATTCCCTGCACCAAATCGGGGCATGTTACGGTTTTGTCGAAAAGAATGATTCCGCATTGGCTTATATCGGTCGTGCCATTGACTTATCACAGCAGGATAAAGGACGCGCTAATTACACAACATACGTGTTGAATTATGCAAACACGCCGGGCGTTGATGTTGAACAGGCCGAAAAATATCTGGCGGAGTTATCCGGAAACAGCTTGGGAAGACTAATCACTTTAGGGTATCTTAATCTGAATAACAGGCACATCAGTAAAGCAAAACATTATTACCACGAGGCAGACTCACTTTATGACAGCCAACCGGACAGTTATTCAATCAACACATACAACAGCCTCAGAATTCTCAATGCCTGTGTGAAATATGCTTTGAGTGAAGAAGTTTCAGCAAGTGAAGGAGTCTCGAAAAATGATTCCATTTCACGGGTTATTTCAAAAAATGAAGCACGAAACAGAGAAGTAGCCGATAGCAACCTGTTGTTGCAAAGGCACATTCATGAATCGCAAATGAGAGATCAACGGAGGATTGTGGTTATCTTGTCGGTTGTATTCATTGGCATCATCCTGTTCTTTCTCTATGACAGACACAACAAAAAGCGATATATCAGTTTAAGAAAAGAGCTGGACCAAAGCCGTATCAATCAGATTGAATTACAGACAGCAACTTCCAATGAATACAAAAATATCGACTTGGTAAATATCTGGAGGAAAAGGGTTGATATTTGCAAGAATAATTTTGTCCGTACCGGATGGATGAAGAAATTGCAGTTACTGGAAGGGAACAGTATGGTTCCCCAAAATTCCTTTCTTCCTCCTGCCGAGAGAAACAAACTGAGAAAGACATTATTTGAAGAATTCACGGATTTAATAATAGACATAAAAGCTGCTGGAAACGGAGTTAATCTTGACGATATATATTTGTGCTTACTCAGTCTTCTGAAAGTAAACAATGCCACCATATCCATGTGTATGGCTGTTTCCGAGAATGCAGTCAGAACCCGGAAAAGCCGACTCAAGGAGAAGTTAGACCCCCAAATGCATCAATTTATATTCGGCAAGTAATGCTTTAGTAAATAAGCTATTATATCCGTTTTGAAACAAATGTGAAACACGTATCCACGGTTGCAATAAATCTGTAATGCATTATTTTAAAGATCTGGTCTGGTAAGTCATACTTTTGCATCAGGTAAAAAATGCAAGTATGAAAAGAAATCTTTTATTTACTTCCGTGTTATTCCTGACGCCATTTCTCGCTAATGCGCAGATTCAAGGTGCTGTTTGTAATAAGGACCAAAAACCGGTAGAGTTTGCCAATGTCATTTTGATGGATGCAGATTCCGTGTATATCATCGGAACCGTATCAGACAGTAAGGGCAGATTTCTGCTGCAAAATACCGCTCCGGAGGCAGGTTTTCTGCATATTTCAGCGCTCGGATACAAGACTGTGGTGAAAACTCTTGAAGAAGGTGAAGATATGGGAACCTTGATATTGGTTTCTGATGATATCCTTCTTGATGAAGTTACTGTTACAGGCAATATGCCGGTACAACATTTAAGCAAAGGTGGAATAATCACAATGGTGAGCGGTTCTGTCCTGGAACTGCTTGGAAATGCAATGGATGTAATCGGGCAACTTCCGGGAGTGATGTTCGAAGGTGACAAACTCACGGTCTTTGGCAAGGGTACTCCCACGGTTTATGTAAATGGTCGGAAACTGGCGGATAACAGTGAACTGTACCGCCTGTCCTCCAAGGAGATTGCAAGCGTAGAGGTCATAAATAATCCTGGAGCAAGGTATGGTGCGGAAGTGAGGTCGGTTCTGCTGGTGCGTACCGTAAAGAAACGAGGAGACGGATTGGGAGGATCTGTACAAGGTGTTGTTCGGGCTGCGCATTCGTGGTCCAACTCTGATAATGTATCTCTTAATTTTCGGGAAAATAGCTTGGATGTATTCGGCACTTTGGCATTTGATTACGCAAGACGATATCAGAAACAGAAAAATCTCACGACGATAAATACCGGAAATGATTTGTATGTTCTAGAATCAGATATAGTCATATTGCCTGTCAGTACCACATGTAATGCCAGTTTGGGTTTCAACTGGCAGATCAGTCAAAAGAATGTTCTGGGTGTAAAATATGAGTTTCAAGGTACTCCCTATAATCGCTCAGAGTGGACAACACATGAAAAGGTCGAACAGAATGACGCACTCCTTGACGAAATTGACTATTATACTCATTGGAAAAGGAAAAGCCTTCCGACAGACATGTTAAATATGTACTACATAGGAGAATATGGAGACTGGACACTTACTGTGAATAATGATTTTTACTCAAGTCGTAACAAGGCAGACCAGAAAATATACGAAACTAGTTTGTCGGATGGAGAATCAACAATAAGCAGTGTGGACAGAATTCATAGTTCGATGTTTGCGTCAAAGGCTGTTCTGGAATATGCCTTCGGTAAAAATACGATTGAGGGCGGCTATGAATATACATACACCGCCCGGACTGACCGATACGATAGTTATAATGACTTTTTGCCTGATACTGACGATAATATAAAAGAACATAATGTCGCCGGTTTCATCAGTGTTACTTTTCCAGTAGGAGATTATGAACTCTCCGGTGGATTAAGATATGAGCATACCATATCCAACTACTATGAAGACGGTCTTTTAGTTCCCGGACAAAGCCGTAAATACGAGCGGCTGTTTCCGAACATTGATTTTACATTCCCTATAAGGAAAGCAAAATTCACGCTCTCGTATACAGCCAAGACACGACGGCCGCTGTATAGTCAGTTGAGCAGCAACATACAGTATGATGACCGCTTTACCTATGAGACCGGGAATCCGCTGTTGAAGCCGGAAATGAATCATGACATATCTTTGGCCGGCATGTACAAATGGATTTTCTTCTCGGCAAGTTACCAATATGTAAAGGATGCCATCTTGGGAATTGTGGAAGCGTATCGGGAGGGAGAACCGGTTAATCTGATGACTTATCAGAATTACTCCCATGTGTCAAAATATAGTGCCGTTCTGTCTTTTTCTCCAAAAATATCAGTCTGGTCACCCCGTCTGCGATTGAATGTAATGGGTCAGGGTCTCAAGATACCGGTCATGGGGGCAGAGCAACGGTTGGACAATCCTTTACTGTTCATGAATCTTTATAACAGCTTTTCTATCGAAAAGGGATTTACTGTCACGGGAGATGTCCTGTATCATACGGCGGGAGACATGGATGTGGTTACGCTGAAACCGTCATGGCAGGTCAATCTTGGTTTAACGAAGTCGCTGGGTAACTGGTTTTTCCAGCTCAGTACAACGGATGTATTCAAAACAGCCCGCAATTCGATGCTCACTTATGGCAGCCAAATGAGACTTGACAAGTGGAATTACAGTGATTCACAGGCTGTCCGTCTTACCGTTCGTTACGCATTCAATACAGCGATGAGCAGGTATAAGGGAAAAGGTGCCGGTCGGAGTGAAAGAAGCCGCCTGTCTTATTAATCCTTCCAGGCCTGTGCGTATTTAGTCAGTTTTTTTTGGTATTTTTATTCTTGTAAAGATGATTACGTGAGTTCGGTTTAAGATTACCACAAAGTCAGTTGTTTTGATTTCCCGAT
>CAZAUU010000036.1:0-23916 GCA_964488405.1 uncultured Phocaeicola sp. | reverse complement strand
CGGAAGGAGTACCCATTGGCATCCGGTCTTGATTTGTACAAAATGGCGTTTACCATCTCACGAGGCAGCTTTGAGTGACATAACCACATTTTACCGTAGAAAGATAAGGTAACATCTCGCTTTTTTATAGTATCTTTGTCGGGCACAGCGTACATAATAATATGAGTTTGGTCACCCATAAAAATAATTCGGTTTGTACGTTATGCTTTAATATATTCATACAAAATTAAGAATATAACATAAGATAATCACTTCATTGTCTTTGCTGAAATGGGAAAATTCAAAGCTTCGTTTTCAAAAGGAATGTGTGTCGCTACTGTATTCTTCACACTTGTCCTATTGTATGCGTCCTATAGCATGCTTTATCGGATGTCGACAACCCATATGGATTCTTGTTACTTTTTAACAGAAGCCTGTGCTGTATGTATTGTGTTGGGTGTTTTGGTTTATGCTTACTTTTCGTAACTTACGTATATTGTGACATATCCCAAGATGCCCTCGTCCTGAAAAGGAAGGTTGGGAAGATAACCATTCCTTGCCGGTCCATTAAACAGGTACAGCCTAAGAAAAGTATAATGTATGATATCAGATTGTGGGGAATCAGCGGATTGTTCGGACATATAGGATGGTTTTGGAGTTTAGGATCAGGAAAATACTTTGCCTTGGTCAAGAACAGGGACAATATGTTTGTTATAGAAACGTATGACAACAAGCGTTATGTCGTTAGTTGCGACAATCCTTCTAAAGCTATGGAAAGGTTAAATTTCTTTTTAACAAAGGAGAAAAAGGGAATCTGCAATCATTAAAGGGCTTTTATTATCGGTCGAAAAGTACAGGCGCAATTGGGCGATCAAACTTCCCCACTGTATTCGTTTATTCCGGAGTTTTTCGGTATCTTTGTCCGGCAAAAAAACGTGGCGAACGTATCAAAAGAAAGGATAATACCGTGGCTAAAGACAACGAAGTGACTTTGACCCCCATGATGAAGCAGTATTTCGACCTGAAGGCAAAGCATCCCGATGCGGTGATGCTTTTCCGGTGTGGCGACTTCTACGAAACGTATTCCGAAGATGCCGTCACCGCATCGCAAATACTGGGTATCACCCTTACCAAACGTGCCAACGGGCAGGGTAAAACGGTAGAAATGGCGGGATTTCCTTTCCATGCGCTTGACACGTACCTTCCCAAGCTGATACGTGCCGGAAGGAGGGTGGCTATCTGCGACCAACTGGAAGATCCGAAGACTACAAAAAAGTTGGTGAAACGTGGCATCACCGAATTAGTGACACCGGGTGTGGCCATCGGTGATAATGTGCTGTCTTATAAGGAAAACAACTTCCTTGCTGCCATCCATTTCGGCAAGTTGGCATGCGGGGTTGCCTTCCTTGACATTTCCACGGGAGAGTTTCTGACCGCCGAAGGACCTATGGATTATATCGACAAACTGCTCAACAACTTCGCACCGAAAGAGGTATTGTTCGAACGGGGAAAGAAACCGATGTTCGAGGGTAGTTTCGGAAGCAGGTTCTTCACTTTCGAATTAGACGATTGGGTGTTCACCGAGGTCTCTGCACGCGAGAAACTACTTCAGCATTTCGAAACCAAAAACCTGAAGGGGTTCGGTGTGGAACACCTGAAGAACGGTATCATCGCCTCAGGAGCCATTCTGCAATACCTTGACATGACACAACATTACCAGATTGCACACATCACTTCGCTGGCACGTATCGAAGAGGAGCGCTACGTACGGCTGGACAAGTTTACAGTACACAGTCTGGAACTGATTTCAAGCATGAATGAGGGTGGGACGAGCCTGTTGGACGTAATAGACCGTACCATCAGTCCCATGGGTGCCCGCTTGATGAAACGCTGGATCGTTTTCCCCCTGAAGGATGTGAAACCTGTCAACGCACGACTTGATGTGGTGGAATATCTCTTCCGCGAACCGGATTTCAAGGAGTTCATTGAAGAACAACTGCACCGGATAGGAGATCTGGAACGCATCGTTTCAAAAGCTGCCGTGAGACGTATCTCACCGCGTGAGGTGGTACAACTGAAAGTAGCGTTACAGGCTATAGAGCCTATCAAGAATGCCTGCCTTAATGCGGATAATGAAAGTTTGCACCGCATCGGGGAACAACTGAACCTATGTGCCTCGGTACGCGACAAGATAGCACGGGAAATAGTGAACGACCCGCCGTTACTGGTAAACAAAGGAGATGTGATTGCCCCCGGTGTGAATGCGGAATTGGACGAATTGCGTCGGATTTCGCATTCGGGGAAAGACTATCTACTCCAAATCCAGCAGCGCGAGATAGAGCAGACGGGAATTCCCAGCCTGAAAATTGCATACAATAATGTGTTCGGTTATTACATCGAGGTGCGCAACACGCACAGGGACAAGGTACCTTCCGAATGGATACGCAAACAGACATTGGTGAATGCCGAACGCTATATCACGCAGGAACTGAAGGAATACGAGGAAAAAATATTGGGAGCCGAAGACCGCATCCTGGCGTTGGAAACCAGGCTCTACAATGAGTTAGTGGCGGACTTGGCTGAATTTATCCCTGCTATCCAACTCAATGCCAACCAGATAGCTCGGTTGGACTGCCTGCTGGCGTTTGCCAATGTGGCACGGGAAAACCGCTATATCCGTCCGGTAGTGGCAGATGACGATGTGATTGATATCAAGCAAGGAAGGCACCCGGTCATCGAGAAGCAATTGCCTGCAGGTGAAAAATACATTGCCAATGACGTATATATCGACACGGAGACCCAGCAAATCATCATCATCACCGGACCCAACATGGCTGGCAAATCCGCCTTGCTCCGCCAGACAGCCCTGATTACGCTTTTGGCACAAATCGGTAGCTTCGTCCCTGCGGAAAGTGCCCATATCGGATTAGTGGACAAAATATTTACCCGTGTAGGGGCAAGCGATAACATTTCGGTGGGCGAATCGACGTTCATGGTCGAAATGAACGAAGCCGCCAATATCCTGAACAACCTTTCCCCCCGCAGCCTGGTCTTGTTTGATGAATTGGGACGAGGAACATCTACGTACGATGGGATATCTATCGCATGGGCCATCGTAGAATACATCCACGGGCACAAGAAAGCGCGGGCACGTACCTTGTTCGCCACGCATTACCACGAACTGAACGACATGGAAGCCCTCTTTTCCCGTATCAAGAATTACAATGTAGCGGTAAAGGAAGTGGACAACAAGGTCATTTTCCTGCGCAAGTTAGAACGGGGAGGAAGCGAGCATTCCTTTGGCATCCATGTGGCGAAAATGGCCGGCATGCCACAAAGCATTGTCCGACGTGCCACTGAGATCCTGCACCGATTGGAACAGGAAAACCGTCAGGAAGGAATCGCATCCAAGCCGGAAATACGGACAGCTTCCCAAAATGGTGTACAGCTGAGCTTCTTCCAGCTTGACGACCCCGTATTGTGCCAGATACGTGATGAGATCCTGCATTTGGATGTGAACAACCTGACTCCCATAGAGGCATTGAACAAGTTGAACGATATTAAGCGGATAGTATCGGGGAAATGACACTTAGGTTTCGTGTAATTTGAACAATGTGGCATTTTGCAGTGCCAGCGGCTTGTCATGTGCAAAAAAGACAATGCCGTCTTCAGGAGCCTTGACCTCGTGTAGCGTGGCACCTTCGTAAGGGTCGATGATGCGTGCCATCACTTCCCCTTCCTTTACCCTGTCACCCGCAGTTTTCAGTTTATGGAGAATACCTGCCACGGGAGCTTTGACCGTAAGCAGTTCTGACTCATGGATTACATGGGAACTGAAGTACGGATGCACGAAAGTATCCTGTCTGACAGTTCCCGCACGGTGCATGAAGTGCAACAAGGAACTGAGGATGTAGGGCACCCTCTCCCCTTCCACCTGGTTGTTCTGCCCTCCATAGACGGAATAAGCTTTTGTATCCCAGATCTGCCAGTTGTAGTTCAGTAGCGTCGTGTCGAAAGGTGAAGACTTGCGAAGGCAGATATAAGGCAATCCGAATAGTCTGGCTGTTTCCACATCCTCATAACCTGTCTGAATCATACGCACGTGTGGAATGAAATCCCCCGGCACGTAGAAACTGGCAAGTTGGATGCCATATGCATATCCTTGGATTGTTTCGAACAGGGAAGAGGCTATGCGTTGGGTTGTTTCCCCAAGGTTGTAGCCGGGGAACATGCGGTTGATATCTGTGTTGTCCATCGCCCAGAAGCGTTTCCCGATATTCATGGAGAAGGGATTGACCGAAGGTATGACCAGGATTTCGTGGCCGGGCACTATCTGGCCGTTTTGCTCCAAGCGGGCGAGACGGGCCACCATCTGCGAACAAATATACTGTTGCTGTATCTCGTCGCCCCGCATCGCTCCTACGATGGCAATGCTTTTCTCTCCAGATCCGAAGCGGAATCCCATTATGCGGAACGTGTCACGGAAGGGGGACTCCATGCTGAATATGATTTCTCTTTTCATGTCGTTATACCTCTTTCTTTTGTCTTGATTTACAACTGATGGATACGGGCCAATAGGGATCCTTGGTAGACTACAGGGTAAGCGCGGAGTGTAAAGAGCAAGCCATGAGTGGTTGCAAAGACATGCTGGAGCACTTCTCCGGTCAACGGGCTGACAATGGATCCGATTTCTTCTCCCTCGTCCACGATGATGTTGTTTTTGATTTCGGTCAGGAAGATACCGGATGCTTCCGCATTGATGAAACTTACTCGGTCTGCCACGGAAACCACCGGAGAACTTATCAGACAAGAATCGGGACACTCGCTCCACATGCCCATATCGTGCATCAGATTCAGGATGCCTGTCACTAACCGGTTACCGTATCCGTGGTTGATACGCATGCCTACCCCCATTTCCACCACCAGGGTTGGCGTGCCTATGCTGTTCAATGAATGTGCCAGCGTGGCTTCCAGCACCGTGGCCGCTTCATGTATCCAGATGAAATCGACGTTGAGTAAACGTGCATAGCGCGTCAGGCGTTCGGCTGTTTCGATATTGACACGCACCTGGGGAATCTCCCTCAAGAAGATGTTGCTGGAATGGATGTCTATCACCATGTCGGCACCTTGCAAGTCATGAAGTATGGTGTAAGCCACGTATTCAGCCATCGTCCCGTCGGGATTGCCTGGGAAGATACGGTTCATGTCGAGGTCGAAGTTCGGTATTCCCCTGGTTATGGAGTCAATACCTAACGGGTTCAATGCCGGATAGATTTCTATTGTTCCGTTCAGCTTTTCTATATTTTCCTGTATAAGCTTATTCAACTGGAAGCATACGTATTGCCCTTCCAGTTCATCACCATGTGTGCCGGTGACAATGCAAAGCCGTCTTGCGCCGGATCCGTGGCGGATGATGTTCTTCTTGATAAGCAACCGTTCGCCCACAGGCAAAGCGACGGAAGCCACTTGTTGTATTTGGGTCATATTTCTTCTACTATTACACGTATTTCAGTCTGTTGACGGGTTATGCCCGTAAAGATACCCCGGTTTACCGGACAATCACTGACATCTCGTCCATGCGAAAGCTTGATATACCCGTATTCGGCCAGGCGGTCATTGGTAGGATCCACCCCCCACCAATATCCTTTCTCGAGCACCTCCACCCACGCATGCGTGGCTCCGACACCCGGTATAAAACCATTGACATAACGGACGGGGATGTGCCGCATGCGACATAAAGCGATAAGGATGTGCGCATAATCTTGACACACGCCTTGCCGTTGGTCAAATGCCTTCCTGGCAGGAGTAAGTATCTGCGTGCTCCCGGGCGTGTAGTTCATGTATGTATGGATTTTACCTGAAAGCCATAAGGCATATTCTAACGGGGACTTTCCTTCGCCTCCTTCCGCAAAAGCTTTCATTGCAGGAGAAACAGCTGTGAGTGGGGAAGCTACTTTGAAAACCTCCTCAAAGCCATCCGTTGGGATTCGATACGGGGTGATTCGGGCCTCTCCGCTACTTACGTACACGAAAGAGTCGTGGGGTTCCATCCGGTTCCCGTATTGTATCGGATTCCCCCAGGCATCCGCACCATAGGTGACGTAGTCTGCCGGATGCACGAATAATTCCCTTTTGCCAGCCTGCTGGCATGTGTTGACACAAGGCATGCACCGCAGGCGGAAGAAATGGCTGTTCACGGGAGAATCGAAATGTATGATTGTTTGATAATTGTAAAAGAACCGTTTCATCTTTCCTGTTTTATTGCAGGGAAAGTCAGAGCAGCACCAAATGGTTAAGGTACTTCAACAGCTTCCCTTTATATTCCGCGTTGTTTTTATGGCATAGGTCGTATACATCTTCTTCCAGCAATTTGTCCAATTGTTGGAGTATCATCGTATCGAAAAGGGCTTCTTCCATATTCCCGTATTTTTTCAGTTCATCATACACCTCCTTTATGCGGAAAAAAGGATAATCGAAACGGATATGCATATCCATGTTTTCCACTAATTTCCCTGCCTTCAGGATATTCCGGATGCGTTCTTCCTGTACGCGCTCATCGATAGACCCCCAAAAGGCAAGCAAATAATCGGTGACGGGCTGCAGGTCGGTAACATTGGAATCTTCCTTTTTTGCCAATTCCTGTATACAAGACAGTGAAAGCTCGATATAAGACAAGGTTTCGCTCATGATTTCTTCGCGTAGTACGATGGCATTGTCGTAGGCTGAAGTAAGACCTGAAAGCAGGGAACAGGGATTTTTCCCGTCATACATGTATCCCATGCGGAAACTTTCCCTGTCGGGATAGGGGTTGCTGGCATCCAGCTTCAGGTAATATTCTTCGTAGTCTTTAGGCTGGCCGTCAATCATTTTATCATAATAGCGGCGCAGCAGATGCAGACTGATGTACACCCTTTCGGTGTATCTTCCCAGCCAATAAAGGCGGTTGGCTTTGTTTGCCGATATGGTATAACGTATCATCATGTTCGTGTTTTTTTATGATTGTTCTTTGTTTTTTGCTATTGTTCCATCACCCAAGTATCTTTGAATCCCCCACCTTGCGAGGAGTTGACCACAAACGAATGCGGATTGCGTGAAAAACGGGTTAGTCCGCTTTTCCATACTTTTGTATGCTTCCCGCTGACAATAAACGCTCGGAGATCTGCCTTGCGCTCCACCCGTTCGTTCCCATCCAATACCTCCAAATCTTTGAAATCTATTACCTCCTGGGCTATCCACCGGCGCGGTTCGGCAACGATCAGACTTTTCAGCTCTTCCAGTTTCGTGGCATCCAAATCGCGGCCAAATACCACCCCGTATCCACCCGCTTCGCTCACATCTTTGATAACCAGTTTTCCTATATTATCTAAAATATACCGAAAATCTTCCTCATAGTAAGGGAGGTATGTGGGTGCATTGGAAAGTACAGGCTCTTCATGTAGGTAGTAACGTATCATTTTTGGGACAAAATAATAGATGCCTTTGTCGTCTGCCACTCCGTTGCCCGGTGTGTTGACAATGGCTACATTCCCCTTCCGGTAGGCCTGCATCAGGTTAGGCACTCCCAATAAAGATGTAGGTTCGAACACCAGTGGGTCAAGGTATTCGTCACTGATGCGCCGGTAGATACATCCCACCCGTTGTCTCTCCTTGAAAAGTCCCATGTAGTATACGCTGTCGTTCTCTACAATCATATCCCCCGGATATGCCAGCGTCACCCCCATCTTTTCTGCCAGGTAGGAATGTTCGAAGAAGGCGGAGTTATACCGCCCGGGAGTGAGTATCACCGATATGCCCCGCCCGTCGTTCATGTATTCCATCATATCTCGCAGTAGCTCGCTGTAATTGCGATTATCTGCCACCGCATTGTTCTCGTAAGTCTGTGGAGATACTTTTCGCGTGATGGTACGGGCAATCATCGGGTAAGAAGCACCCGAAGGTATACGCAGGTTATCCTCCAAAATAACCCAATCTCCCTCCTTTGTCTGCACCAGGTCGATACCCGATATGTGCGAATACACTCCATGGATAGGCGAAATACCTTCACATTCGGGCACGTATCCCTTAGAAGCATATACGAACTCCGGTGGAATGATGCCGTCACGGAGGATATGTTTCTCGTGGTAAATATCATATAAGAACAGGTTCAACGCATTGACCCGCTGGGCCAATCCCCGTTCCAGCCTGTCCCAATCCCGCTTACTTATTATGCGCGGGATAGAATCGAAAGGAAACAACTGTTCATTGAACACTCCGTTCTTGTACACCCCAAAGCGGACACCAAACCGTTCCATCCACTTGTTGACATTATCCCTACTTTCAATCAATGCGTCCATAGTTATAACAAATTGAATTTATATAGCCTGTTGTAGACTTACACTTTCATCTTGCATATATACAGCTTCAAAAATAATCAAAAGGTATGAAAAAATGAGATATATTGAATCATTTTATTTCTATGGCACGTATATAACTTTCATTTTTGTTGCAACTTATTATTTATTTAATAAAAAAGAAAGAAAAGTCATCATGCAGATTACATATTGATTTTTTCGCTTGTTATCCCGTTTGCGTTTTCCCAATCTATTTGCCGCTATCGTTGTCCGTCTTCAGATGCAGACACAAAAAAAAGCAGCAACGGAGCCCGTAACTGCTTGGTCAACCAGGGTTATCGATGAGGCTATTGACTCAGTTCACGCGAGCGCTCTCCCAAGTATCCGCCGTGATGGCGCATACTGTATTCTTCGATGGTGAAACCGGTCTGCTTCATGGTTTCCACCACGAGGATGTCACCGATGACTGTCATGACGGTAGTAGATGTAGTTGGGGTCATACCCAAGGGGCATACTTCACTGGGGTGTCCGGTTGCGAGGCAGATATCTGCCTCTTGTGCCAACGGGCTATCCGGATTGCCGGTAATGACAATTTTTTTCAACTTGGGAGCCAACCCTTTTGCCAAGTCGACCAACTCGATGATTTCGCGTGTCCTTCCCGAATTGGATACCAGGAGGAGTAAATCATTCTCTTGTAGGATACCCAAATCACCATGTTGTGCTTCGCTGGGGTGTAGGAAAACTGATGGTATACCCGTGGAGCAGAATGTGGTCGCTATATTCATGGCAATTTGCCCTGCCTTCCCCATACCACTGGTCACGAGTTTTCCTTTTTTCCGGTGTATTTGTTCTACAATCAGGGCAACGGCTTTTCCATAGGCATCCGTTACCGGAATATCAAGTACGGCCTGCGCTTCGCGGCGCAATAATTCGTGAATAGCATCCATCCGAATGAATATTGACAGTTAATGGTTATGATAATAGTTCATTGCTCCAGCAAATTGGTCAGTCCATCCAGCGTGTCAGCCACCTTGTAGTAAACCCTCAGGGGACAGTGGGCAAAATGTGTTTTCTCCAGGCGTTCAAGGAAACGCAGGATGTCATCCCAAAATCCATTGACATTGTAAAAAATTACCTGTTTGGTGTGGTATCCGATTACGGCTGAAGCCATGACGTGAAAAACTTCGTCCAATGTACCCACCCCGCCCGGCAAGGCTATCGCGGCATCCGATTCTTGCAGCATAATATCCTTCCGGTCGCTCAGGTTTTCTACACGAAACGTGACATCCAGCTTGTCGCTCACCTTGCCCTCTTTTTCAAGCTTAGTGGGAACCACGCCCATGACCATACCTCCCTTATCTTTTACTCCCCGGGCCACAGCTTCCATTAATCCCGTGTCCGATCCTCCATAAACCAGCCATTTGTGATGTGTCCCCAACCAATTGCCCAGTTCTTCCGCTTTTTTCATATAGAAGGACCCGACCGCATCAGAAGCGGAACAGAATATCGCAATCTTATCCATAGTAGTACGTTTTTAATTTTACAGCCCCTTTCCCTGACCCGAACCCGGAAAGACATACGGGCTCTACCGGAACTGACTTGCAAATATCTGCATTTTTTCTGCAAACACAATGAGTATTGTTGTATTTTTGCACCCGGAAATGAGTTGAGAGGGAACAATGCCATACCAGACTTTTACTTTAGCCAACGGGATACGCATCATCCATACCCCAAACCCGATAGGCGTGGCGTACTGCGGATATGCCATTAATGCAGGTACACGCGATGAGCGCGAGGGAGAGCAGGGTATGGCCCATTTCGTGGAACACCTTATATTTAAAGGTACACACAAACGCCGTGCATGGCACATCCTGAATCGCATGGAGAATGTGGGAGGGGAGTTGAACGCCTATACCAATAAGGAAGAAACAGTAGTCTACAGCGTCTTCCTGAAGGAACATTTCGCCCGTGCTGCCGAGCTGCTCACCGATATCGTATTCAACAGCACTTTCCCGGCCTCTGAGATAGAAAAAGAGGTGGAGGTTATCATCGATGAGATACAAAGCTACGAAGACAGTCCGGCAGAATTGATTTTCGATGACTTCGAAGAACTGCTATTTCCCAACCACCCTTTGGGACGTAACATCCTGGGCAAGCCCGGGTTGCTCAGGAGTTTTCGGAGTGAGGATGCCCGCTGCTTCGTGGATCGGTATTACCTTCCCGGGAACTTGGTTTTCTTTGTGCAGGGTAATATCGGCTTTCACCGTATCATACGCACAATGGAAAAGCTCACGGCATGCATTCCCCCGGGTAATGTGTGGGATTATGCCCGGCAGGCACCTCCTCTTTACTGTTCACGTTTCCTTACCCTGCACAAGGGCACACACCAGGCACACGTTATGATAGGTGGACGCGGATACCATGCCCACGACGGGCGGCGTACGGGGCTTTATCTGCTGAACAACATCTTGGGTGGACCAGGTATGAACAACCGCCTGAACGTATCCCTGCGCGAGAAACGCGGGCTGGTCTATACAGTGGAATCGAGCCTGACTTCTTATACCGACACGGGTACTTTCTGCATCTATTTCGGATGTGACTTGCCGGATATCGAGCGTTGCATAAGGCTGGTACGCAAAGAATTGCATAAACTGTGTGATGCCCCTTTGGGCAAGGCACAACTGGATGCCGCCAAGAAGCAAATCATCGGGCAAATCGGTGTAGCGGGGGATAATTTCGAGAACAATGCCCTCGACATGGCGAAATGCTTCCTCCATTACGGACATTACGAAGAGAAAGAGGAGGTGTTCTGCCGTATAGAAGAGCTTACGGCATCCCAGTTGCAAGATATCGCCTGCGAAATGTTTGCCGACGACAACCTCTCAGTGTTGGTCTACTGCTGATTCCCGAATGTGATAATAGGTGTACCGGGACACGTGCATATACGCGATGGAAAACTCGCAGGTCACACCCGCTTGGAAACGGAAAATAATTTGTACCTTTGTGCAGACACTTGCGAAAAGGAAGAAACATACAAAGACATATACATGAAAATAGAAGACAAACTCATCTCCTCTGTAATGGACGGGGTGAAAGAACTGTACGGGGCAGAAATCCCTGCCGGGCTGGTACAGATGCAAAAGACCAGGAAAGAATTCGAAGGACATCTCACGGTGGTAGTGTTCCCTTTCCTGAAATTGTCGAAAAAAGGCCCCGAACAAACCGGGCAAGAGATAGGGGAATATCTGAAAGCCCACAATCCTGACGTGGCTGATTACAACATTGTCAAAGGATTCCTTAACCTGACCATATCCTCCGATTGTTGGATACGACTGCTGAACTGCATCCATGCCAATGGACAATGGGGTATCCGTCAGGCGGATGGACAGGCGCCGTTGGTGATGATAGAATACTCTTCGCCCAATACTAACAAACCGCTTCACCTGGGGCACGTGCGAAATAACCTGTTGGGGAACGCGCTTGCTCACATCCTGGAGGCAAACGGGAACAGGGTGGTGAAAACAAATATTGTAAACGACCGTGGCATCCACATTTGTAAGTCGATGCTGGCATGGCTGAAATACGGGAACGGAGAAACACCCGAATCTTCCGGTAAGAAAGGAGACCATCTGGTGGGTGATTATTATGTGGCTTTCGACAAACATTATAAGGCAGAAGTGGCCGGTCTGGTAGAAAAGGGACTTAGTAAAGAAGAAGCCGAAGTACAGTCACCCCTGATGCAGGAAGCCCGTGAAATGCTTCGTAAATGGGAGGCAGGAGATGCCGAAGTGCGTGCCCTTTGGGCTAAAATGAACGGGTGGGTGTACGCCGGATTCGATGAAACTTACCGGATGATGGGTGTCAGCTTCGATAAGATATATTACGAATCGGACACGTACCTGGAAGGAAAGAAAAAAGTGCTGGAAGGACTGGAAAAAGGCTTGTTTTACCGCAAGGAGGATGGTTCCGTATGGGCGGATCTTACAGCCGAAGGACTGGACCAGAAACTGTTGCTGCGTGCCGACGGGACATCGGTGTATATGACACAAGATATCGGCACGGCTGAACAGCGTTTCTCAGACTATCCGATAGACAAGATGATTTATGTTGTAGGAAACGAACAGAACTACCATTTTCAGGTACTTTCCATCCTGCTCGACAAGTTGGGTTTCGAGTGGGGAAAAGACTTGGTCCACTTCTCTTACGGCATGGTGGAACTGCCAGAAGGTAAGATGAAAAGTCGTGAAGGCACGGTGGTGGATGCTGATGACCTGATGGAGACTATGATTCGGACAGCAAAGGAAACCAGCGGCGAATTGGGGAAATTGGATGGATTGACACAAGCGGAAGCCGATGACATAGCCCGCATCGTAGGTCTGGGAGCGCTGAAATACTTCATTTTGAAAGTAGACGCACGCAAGAACATGACCTTCAACCCGAAAGAATCCATTGATTTCAATGGGAATACCGGCCCGTTCATCCAATACACCTACGCACGCATCCGCTCCATATTGCGCAAGGCGGCCGAGGCTGGTATTGAAATCCCCACTTCCATCCCTATGGGTATCGGGCTGAACACGAAGGAAGAGGGGCTGGTGCAGATGCTTGCCGACTTTGGTACGGCAGTAGCACAGGCTGGTACGGATTACAACCCGTCTGTTCTTGCCAACTATGTCTACGACCTGGTGAAGGAATACAACCAATTCTACCACGACTTCAGCATCCTGCGTGAAGAAGACGAAGCACGTAAAATATTCCGCCTTACGCTGAGCCAGAACGTTGGAAAAGTGGTGAAGGAAGCCATGGGCTTACTGGGAATAGAGGTCCCGGAACGGATGTAAATGAGGGAACACGATATTTTCTTTGCAAATGGCAAAAAGCAATTCAAAATATTACGTGGTATGGAATGGTGTGAAACCGGGTGTTTACAATTCGTGGACCGCATGCCAGTTACAAATCAAAGGATACAAGGGATCGATCTACAAGTCATTCAACACGCGTGAAGAGGCCGAACACGCTTTTGCCACTCCCGCGCACCTGTACTTGCATACCAAAAAAACTTCTGCCGATGATACGGAGAAGAGATTACCTCCTGGTTTCGATTTGAACTGCCTGGCGGTAGATGCGGCATGCAGCGGAAACCCTGGCGCAATGGAATACCGGGGCGTATATCTGCTCACTGGCAAAGAAGTGTTCCATTTTGGTCCGGTATATGGCACAAACAACATCGGCGAGTTCCTCGCCATCGTACATGCACTGGCACTCTTGCACCAAAAAGGCATACGAATGCCTATTTATTCGGATAGCCGGAATGCGCTGGAGTGGGTGAAGCAAAAGAAATGCAAGACCAAGTTGGCACGCTCAGCCAAAACTGAAAAAGTGTTCCACTTGATTGAACGTGCGGAGAAATGGTTGTGCGAGCATACCTGTACTTCCCCTTTACTGAAATGGGAAACCGGTTTGTGGGGGGAAGTGCCGGCAGACTTCGGACGTAAATAAGCAATCCTAAACATTTATAATGGAATGAAAACAAGACTTGCTTACTTGGCCGGCTTTTTTTTCGTGATGTTGTTATTTTTCATGCTGCAAAAGCCTGTATTCATGTTTTATAATGATGCCGTAGGCAGAGGCATTTCCGTTTTTGATTATTTCCGAGTGATCTGTCACGGCATCAGCCTTGATGCAGCAACTTCGGCTTACCTTACCGTCTTGCCATGGGTGGTGGTGAGTGCCAGTATCTGGTTCAAACGGTTCCCGATCCGCCGGGTACTCCTTATTTATTACATGGTAGTCAGTTTGATGGTTTCGTTGATTTTCGTAGGTGACATGTGCCTATATCCTTTCTGGAACTTCAAGCTTGACGCTTCGGTGTTTTTCTATCTGGAGTCGCCGAAGAACATTGCCGCTAGTGTTTCGATGGGGTTCATCCTGCTTCGTTTGTCAGTCATCCTTTTATTTGCAGGAGTCATGACGTGGGTATTCCACCAACTCACTCCCCGTTTCCTTCCCTCTGTGAGGTGGAAGATTTTGTCAGCAGGAATCGTGCTTTTGTCGGGTGGGCTCCTTTTCTTGGTTATCCGGGGAGGCGTAAGCGAGTCGACCACCAACATCGGCCAAGTATATTTTTGTAACGATGAGTTCCTTAACCATTCGGCGGTCAATCCGGCATTCAGTCTACTTTCTTCTGTGAGCAAGACCCAAGACTATGCCAAGCAGTATGATTATTTTGATGAGAACGAAAGGAAAACGTTGTTTGACGACCTGTATCCTACCAAAGGGAAAAATACCGTTGAACTACTTCGCACGAAGCGTCCCAACATCCTGATTATCCTGATGGAAGGGTTCGGAGGAAATATGGTCGGAGCACTTGGTGGAGTGGAAGATGCTAGCCCCAACATTGACCGCCTGTCAAAGGAAGGCATCTGGTTTACCCGTTGCTATGCCAACAGTTTCCGGACAGACCGGGGAACAGTATGTGCCCTGAGCGGTTACCAGAGTTTCCCCAATACATCGGTCATGAAGATGCCGGCCAAAAGCCGTACATTGCCTTCCATAGCTGGCAAACTGGTAGAAGCCGGATATCACACCGATTTCGTGTATGGGGGTGACATCAATTTCACGAACATGAAGGGCTACCTGCTGCAAAGTGGTTATCAGCACCTGACCTCAGAAACCGATTTTCCCGTGGTGCAACGTCAGAATGCATGGGGAGTGAACGATGATATCACCTTCGATTACCTGTACCACAAGTTGATAGAGCGCGAAGGGGGGCCGTGGCATACAGCATTTCTTACCCTCAGTAGCCACGAGCCTTTCAAAGTGCCATACGACCGGCTATCGGAAGCCAAGCCCAATGCTTTCGCCTATACCGACCATTGTCTGGGTCAATTCATCGACCGCCTGAAACAAACGACCGTGTGGGAGAACCTGCTGGTTATCTGCCTTGCCGACCATGGTATCTATTATCCCGAAAAAGGGAACGGACATGATGAGCAGGTGCACCATATCCCGATGTTGTGGTTGGGCGGAGCTATCAGTCAACCGATAGTTATCGACCGTATCATGAACCAGTCTGACCTCCCCGCCACGCTCCTGGCACAACTTGGCATAGAACATGACGAGTTCAACTTTAGCCGGAATGTCCTCGGCACAGAATACACATACCCCTTTGCTTACTGGACTTTCGGCGGGGGATTCGCTTTTGCCGACAGTACCGGGATAACGGTCATGGACCTCAATGCCGACCAGCCTGTCATAGAACGCCCTACATCCGGTTCAGCCAGAATCCTGCGGGGGAAGGCCATCCTCCAAAGTGCCTACGATGATTTGGGCAAGCGATAATGTTCTTTTCCAGAACTTTTACACCACATTGGATATAAATTGCGTATCTTTGTACCATTCTTGTTCGTATCAAAATATTTTACGCTATATGGAAAAAAAATTCAAACGGACTACCGTCACCTCTGCCTTACCTTATGCCAACGGACCGGTACACATCGGGCATCTGGCAGGTGTGTATGTGCCGGCCGACATCTATGTGCGCTATCTGCGCCTGAAGAAAGAAGAAGTGTTGTTTATCGGAGGCTCGGACGAGCACGGTGTACCCATCACCATCCGTGCCAAGAAAGAGGGCGTCATGCCGCAAGACGTGGTGGACCGTTATCATGCACTCATCCGCGACTCTTTCAAGGAGTTTGGCATCTCGTTTGATGTGTATGGCCGTACCACTTCGGAAGTCCATTGCCGTACTGCGTCCGGTTTTTTCCGTACGCTGTACGACAAAGGCGCGTTCATCGAAAAGACTTCCATGCAATACTATGACGAGGAGGCGAATACTTTCCTTGCCGACCGCTACATCACAGGCGAATGCCCGCACTGTCATGCACAGGGAGCCTATGGTGACCAATGTGAGAAATGCGGGTCTACTCTTTCTCCCACCGAATTGATTAACCCGAAAAGCGCCATCAGCGGTAGCCGGCCGGTGATGAAGGAAACCTGCCATTGGTATCTCCCATTGGATAAACACGAGGACTGGCTGCGCAAATGGATACTGGAAGATCACAAGGAATGGCGTCCTAACGTGTATGGCCAATGCAAATCGTGGCTTGACATGGGACTGCAGCCTCGCGCCGTGAGCCGCGACCTTGATTGGGGCATCCCTGTGCCGGTGGAGGGTGCGGAAGGCAAAGTGCTTTATGTTTGGTTCGATGCTCCGATTGGCTATATCTCGAATACCAAGGAGATATTGCCCGACTCATGGGAAACGTGGTGGAAAGACCCTGAAACACGCCTCGTCCATTTTATAGGTAAGGACAACATTGTATTCCATTGTATCGTGTTCCCCGCCATGCTGAAGGCGGAAGGCAGTTATATCCTGCCCGATAACGTACCCGCCAATGAGTTCCTGAATTTGGAAGGTGACAAGATTTCCACCTCGCACAACTGGGCAGTATGGCTACACGAATACCTGCAGGATTTTCCAGGTAAGCAGGATGTGTTGCGCTATGTGCTTACCGCCAATGCACCGGAGACCAAGGACAATGATTTCACATGGAAAGATTTCCAAGCACGAAACAACAATGAGTTGGTGGCAGTGTACGGGAACTTCGTGAACCGCGCCCTCGTCCTGACCCAGAAATACTTTGGCGGTAAGGTGCCGGTATGTGGCACATTGGAAGGTAACGACGAGCAAACTCTTCGGGAATTTGCCGATGTGAAGACGGAGGTGGAAAGGTTGCTCAACGTGTTCAAGTTCCGCGATGCACAGAAGGAAGCTATGAATTTAGCACGCGTCGGAAACAAATACCTGGCCGACACGGAGCCGTGGAAACTGGCCAAGACAGATATGAATCGTGTGGCGACCATCCTGCATATCGCCCTGCAGCTGGTGGCAAATCTTTCCATTGCCTTTGAACCTTTTCTGCCGTTCAGCTCGGAAAAGCTCCGCAAGATGTTGTGCATGGAATCTTTCAGCTGGGAGCAATTGGGGCGTACCGACCTGTTGAAAGCGGGACATCAGCTGGGCGAACCCGGATTGCTGTTTGAGAAGATAAGCGATGAAACTATCCAGGCACAAGTGGACAAACTGATTGCGACAAAACGGGCAAACGAGGCGTCCTCCCACAAGGCGACTCCTGTGAAACCCACGGTGAGCATAGACGATTTCGAGAAGATGGACATCCGTGTAGGTACGGTGCTGGAATGCGAAGCCGTGCCCAAGATGAAGAAACTCTTGAAATTCAGGATAGCCGATGGACTGGAAAACCGCACCATCGTAAGCGGTATTGCCCAATATTACAAGCCCGAAGATCTGGTGGGCAAGCAGGTGCTGTTCATCGCCAACCTGGCTCCACGCCAGTTCAAGAACGGCCTGGTGAGTGAAGGGATGATCCTGAGTGCCGAAGACTACGATGGTTCGCTGGCCGTTGCTTCCGTATTGCGTGAAGTGAAGCCGGGAAGCGAAGTGAAATGAAATGGTATCGCTGAAAGAAAAGACCGTGAAAGGACTCCTTTGGGGAGCTATAAACAATGGTGTCCAGCAAGTGCTCGTCCTTGTGTTTGGTATCGTCCTGGGGCGGCTGCTCTCACCTTCGGAATACGGAATGGTAGGGATGCTCACCATTTTTACCCTCATCGGTACCTCGTTGCAGGAAAGCGGGTTCCGAGCGGCATTGGCCAATGTGCGCCATATTCGCCACGAAGACTACAACGCTGTGTTCTGGTGTAGCCTGTGTATCGGTGTGGGTACATACCTTGTCCTGTTTTTTTGTGCCCCGCTCATTGCCCGGTTCTATGATGATCCGGCGTTGACTGCCTTGGCACGCTACTGCTTCCTTGCCATCCCGATAGCAGGTCTGGGAACGGCACAAGGCGCTTATCTGTTCCGCAATCTGAAAGTACGCCAACAAGCCTTGTCAGGCATCATTGCTCATCTGGTGTCGGGATGCCTGGGCATAGTATTGGCCTTTAACGGCTTTTCTTATTGGGGCATAGCTACACAAAGCCTCACTTATCTTGTAATCGTAACCCTGTGCTGCTGGCACTTTTCACCTTGGCGTCCCACGTTCCACGTGGATTTCCGCCCGTTGGGGCCCCTCTTCGGATTCAGCAGCAGATTACTCATCACCAACATTACCAACCAGCTGAACAATAACCTGCTTTCGGTGATATTGGGTAAATGCTTCAGCGCACAGGCGGTGGGCAACTACAACCAGGCAAACAAGTGGAACGCCATGGGGCACCAGTTCATCACGGGCATGATAGGCAGTGTGGCGCAACCTGTGCTGGCCGGCATCAGCGACGACCGAGCCCGATCTTTGCACATCTTCCGTAAAATTCTCCGTTTTTGCGCGTTTCTTGCCTTCCCAGCCATGTTCGGGCTTTCTACCGTGACGCACGAACTGATCCTCCTTACAGTGGGTCCGAAATGGACAGGCTGCATCCCACTGATGCAGCTCTTGTGTATCGGGGGAGCATTTGTCCCCCTCAATACCCTATTCGCCAACCTGGTCATCAGCCGGGGGCGATCCGACATTTACATGTGGAACATCATTGCGCAAGTGTTGATACAGCTTGCCGCCGTGGGGATTCTCATCGGGCTGGGGGGAGATCTCTACGTAATGGTCATCGTGTGCGTATGTGTCAATATCCTGTGGCTTTTTGTATGGAGCTTTTTTGCGGGACGGTTTATTGGGTTTGGGGTAAAAGCCTTGGCTTCCGATTTGTTGCCTTTCTCTCTTACCGCAATGCTGGCTTGCCTGGCTGGCCGGGGAATTGCCTATCTGGCAGGAGATCCTCTCCCCGCTACCTTTTTCATAAAAGCCGTAGTGGCTGCAGGTTGTTATTTGCTTGTCATGAAGCTCGCCAGATCCGTAACCATGCAAGAATGCATCAATTATATATGCAAAAGAAAATGAAAACAAGCAGGCTTTATGTAGTCAGTCCACCGAGGGAAATATTCGACATGTTGCACCCTGCTGTCCGGGCAAGGGTCACGCTTCTGCCTGATTTCCTACGTTATCCCGAAGGAAAGTTCAAGCGTCTGACTCGCTCCTTGCTGGTCGGACGTCTGCCTTTGCCTAAGCGTGTCTTATACGGGTGGTTCCCTCGGATGTACCTCGACATACTGGCCGATGCCCCAGAGGGCGATGCCATCTTGCTCTACGAGTGTTCCAATGTACGTATCCTGCGTGCCATCCGCCCGTACTTGCCAGCCGGGGTAGCCTGCCATATCTATTATTGCAACCCCGTCCATACGCTCTTCAGCGATCCGGTCCGTCAGATAGGGGCCATCCGTTGTATGGGATACCTCCCGAGTTCGTTCGACCCGCGCGATGCAGAAACTTACGGGATGGAGTATACAGGGCAGTACTTTTGTGAACCGCCCGTCAAGGGAGAAGGCATATACTCTGACTGCTTCTTCTGCGGTCTACCCAAAAATCGGACGGACAGGCTCCGAAAGTTAAGGTACGAGTTAGAGTCCAGGCAATTGAAATGTGATTTTCTCGTTCCTCTCCAGCTGGGTGACACTATTACGTACAGCGAATACTTGCGTAGGCTGAGCTGCTCGCGATGTGTGGTCGACATCACCCAGCAAAACCAGGCCGGATTGACACGCCGCCCGCTCGAGGCCCTCTTTTATCGGAAAAAACTGATTACCGACAACTGTGAAATCAAAAGGTACGACTTTTATAATCCGGAAAATATATTTATCTTCGGCGTGGATTCGACCGACAGGCTGAAAACATTCGTGAAAACCCCTTTCCGGGAAGTGCCCGAGGAGGTGAAGGAACACTATGATGTCAATGGTTGGATCCGAAACTATCTACCTTAACCGGTCACACGATATGGGACAACCCGTCAATTACATAGCCACCTGGTTCTATCGGGAGTCGGAAAGCGAGGCCAGTTTTTACCCGCAATTGGGCCAAAAAGGTGACTCGCAACTGGCACACTCTGTCTATATGCAGATACAGGTGCCTTTCTTCACCACGTTCAGGCACTATAACCCTCGGGCGGTATTCCTTTTTTTCACCAATCTGGGGTGCAACGACCTGCCCGGTTTCCTTACTCGCCTGACCGCCCGCGAGAAGGTGTCGGTCGTGACCTTGCCCTACACGTGTCGCCCTCCAAAAGGCTGGTACACAGCGTGGCAAAACCAATTCTACGTGTACGATATCCTGCGCTTCATGGGCAACCGCATGGCACCCGAAGACGTACTGCTACTGTGTGACGCCGACTGCCTGTGCCGCAAGACACTTGACCCGCTTTTCGATATGGCGCGGAAAGATGGCAGTGCTCTCTACGAATTCATCACTGATCCCAACCGTCCCATAAACGGTATAACTTTGGGTCAGATGGAAGGTTTTTATGAAGCTTGCTACGGCGAACTTCCACCAACTCCGCTTTCGTATTACGGCGGCGAGTTCGTGGCGTTGAGGGGGGACATGGTGCGGAAGATAAACGCCGCTTGGCACGGACTTTGGGAATTTAACTTGGCACGGGCCGCTTCAGGCGGGGCGAAGCTGAACGAAGAGGCGCACGTGCTGAGCATACTGGCTGCCCGTTTAGGATTTCGCAACGCCACAGCAAACCGTTACGTCAAGCGGATGTGGACCCTTCCACGGTTCACCAACGTAGAGTCTGCGGATGCAGACTTGTCCGTGTGGCATCTCCCTTACGAGAAGAAGCGCGGGCTGTTCCTCCTCTTCCGCTACATCGAGAAGCGCGGTGGGATGGGCGGCGAAGCCGTCTTTTGGAAGAGGGCGGAAGCACTGACAGGAGTGCCCAAAAGCGGGTTCCGCAAATGGATACGTGACCGTGTCACCACCCTCCTCATCAAGCTGTACAATTCCAGATATTGGGGATACCGGCCATGAAAATACTTACTATCATTGTGTCTTATAACTTCTGCAGGTGGATAGTCCCCTGTCTGCAAAGCCTTTCCTTGTCATTGCACCCCACGGATGTGTTGATTGTCGACAACGGGTCAGGCGATGATACTGTGGACGTGCTTCGCCGTGAATACCCTTCTGTGCGCGTCATCGAGAACGAAGAGAACTTGGGCTTCGGCAGGGCAAACAACATCGGTATGCGAATCGCGATAGAAGAAGGATATGAGGCCGTATTGTTGCTGAACCAGGATGCTTGGGTCGCCCCAGAAACTATCGGAACCCTGTCGGAGCTTTCCGTACGCTATCCCGCTTTCGGCATATTTTCGCCCACGCACCTGGACGGGACAGGCGCCCGGTTGGACAAGGGGTTTGCGCAATACACACACATCGATGGCAAAACCAGCCTGCCCCTCTCTGTAGAGCTGGTGGAGGCGGAGTTCATCAATGCTGCCTTTTGGTTCATTCCCTTGCGAACGATTGAGGCCGTGGGAGGGTTTTCGCCACTTTTCCACCATTACGGCGAAGACAAGGACTACGCCAACCGTTTGCATTACCACGGTCTGAAAATCGGTTATTCACCCCATGTTCTCGGGTATCACGACCGTGGGGGCCGGAAAGTGACGCGCGAAGCTTTTTTACGTTCCGAATACGTTTACCTGCTTTCGGAATACGTGAACATCAACCGCACGTGGGCGGGGGCTTTCGCTCACAGCATCCTGGCCGGAGTAAAAAAAGCTTTCATCGCCTTGGTACACGGGAAACCGGAGGATGCCCTTGCCTATTTTTGCCTTTCGGCGAAACTTATGGCGAAAAGCAGGTGTGTCGTACACACCCGCCACATTACCCGCCAAAAGCGGACAAACTTTATCTGAAAAAAATGGAAAATATGTACGCACCCGTTTTGTTATTTGTTTATAACCGTCCTGCACACACCCGCCGGGTGGTTTCCTCGTTGCAAGCCAATACGCTGGCAAGTGAAACACCCTTGGTGATTTATGCCGACCAAGCACGTACCGGAGCCGATGTGGCGAAGGTGGAAGAGGTACGCCGGTACATTCGTACCATAAAAGGATTTAAGAGTGTTACCGTGGTAGAACGTACGGAAAACTGGGGGCTGGCACGCAATGTCATCGACGGGGTCACCACCCAAGTGCATACCTGCGGACGCATCATTGTGCTCGAAGATGATCTGGTGGTAGCGCCCTACTTTCTGCAATTCATGAATGATGCCCTCGATGTCTACAAGGACGAGCCACGGGTAGGCCATATCCAGGCGTGCGACTTCACCCAAGATCCTGTGCTGCCTCCTACCTTCCTCATCAAATGGACCGGAAGCTGGGGCTGGGCCACATGGGAACGTTCGTGGCGGCTCTTCAATCCAGACGGAGAGGCTTTGTTGCGCCAGCTGGAAGAACGGAAGCTTACGCGTGCCTTTGATTTCAACGGGAATTATCCTTTCACCCGCATGCTGCGCCGCCAGATAGCAGGCAAAAACGATTCGTGGGCCATCCGGTGGAACGCCAGTCTTTTCCTGCACGATGTTTTGTCGCTGAATGCGGGTAGGTCTCTTGTACAAAATACGGGATTTGACGGGAGTGGCACAAACTGTGGGGGAGGAGGACTGTACGCTTCCGTGTTATGGACGAATCCTCTGCCTGTAACCCCCATCGTCCCCATCGCCGAGAGTCAGACGGCACGCAGGGCGTTCGAACGTTATTATCACCGCACCAATGGCTTTTGGGCGAAAGCCATCCGCCGAATCCGGCGGACACTGAAGGGAGACTTCGGAGCATAAGGTGTATGGCTCCCTATGCATCATCGCTTCTTACCTACCGGGACTTTCCAATCTCAATGTGTGTATGGAGGATTAACCGAACTGTTTAGACAGTGGATGATGGTGTCCGTTGTCGCACTGCATGCACTCGCGCAAATTGTCGGCGAAAACAATGCCTTTTTTGTTTCATTTTGCTTGGTTTTGGGAAATAAAGTGTAAATCGTTAATGACCGACCGCCTCTAACAATGCAAGTTCTTTCTTGGTAAGCGACTGCCTGACTAACCGGTATGAATCGGCAACGAACTCTTTGATGCGACTGTCGGGCACGTCGCTGTTGAAATATACGTCGCTCCATGAACGTTTGTTCATGTGCCATGCCGGCCGGATGCCGTCGTATTGCAACCGCAAGGTCTCTGCTCTGTCGGGACTCATTTTGACACAACATCGGTCGAACTTTGTGATGTTGACATAGCAAAACCATTTGCTGCCGATGTAAAAACAAAGCACATCACGGCTATAAGCATCTTTCAGCGTGGTAAAAGGCATCTTTTCCGTCACACCCGGAAGTGAGAGGCAGTAATCTCTGAATTCTTCTACATTCATGCGTAAGCAGCTCTATTTGTTGTTTATTATTTTCTACAAATTTAGATATAAACCGTCGTACATTTGTAGTTAGTTACGTGAGTTCGGGATAAGAAAATCCCCAAAAGAATTGGTAATCATAAGTGTTTTTCGTAACTTTATAAAATGAAATAACAAATCAACGAAAATAGCGACTTATGATTACCCAAGACAAAATTACGGAAATTTTCTGTACGTTAGATGAATTCAGCAAGAGATTTGATGCGGAGATGGCCAAAGGTGAACTCATATCCTCTACCGGTATTCGCCGCCGGCATCGCAAGGCATCGCTTTCCGACAGCGAGATTATGACCATTC
>CAZAUU010000035.1:0-24579 GCA_964488405.1 uncultured Phocaeicola sp. | reverse complement strand
TGGGACAATGAATATCTCTTGAAAATTCTGAAGAATTAGATGCGTTTGCCCTGATAATTATTTTATTTTTAATTCGTTTTAACGCAACAAAACATTCCAGCCGCACAAGCCGGCACTTTACAACACCTCTGCCAGACGGCTTAAATGCATGCTGTTCGAACCTTTGATCAGGATGCAGTAACCTTCGGGCTTCCGGATGCGGAAAGCCGCTTCCAGCGTGGCGGCATCCGGACAGGTTTCGCAGGCAGGATGCACAGCGGCAAACTCCGGCCCGACCAGCACCGCCCGGTCGAAGCCACAGGCAGCCACACAGGCAGCCACCTTGCGGTGCTCTTCGGCACTGACATCGCCCAGTTCTTTCATGTCGCCCAATATAACCATTTTACGCGGCGCATTGATCCGGCGGAAATTCTCCAGCGCCGCCTGCATGCTGGTGGGGTTGGCATTGTATGCATCGACTATCAGCCGGTTCGAAGCCGTTTCTTTCAGTTCCGACCGGTTGTTTTGGGGCACATACGATGCCACCGCTTCGCAAATATCCCCGTCGGGCACGCCGAAGTACCTGCCTACCGCCACTGCGGCCAGCACGTTGTCTATGTTATACGTCCCTATCAGGTGTGTCTGCACATCGTACGAACGCCCTTCTGCCGTCCAGCGGAAGGAAAGATACGGCGAGCACTCTCCCGCCGTCCCGCTTACGAACAGGCCCGGTTCTTGCCCGTAGCGGACACAGCGCAGCCCTTCTGCAATCCGGTTCAGATAGGGGTTTTCATTCTGGATGAACACAACGGCATCCTTTTTCCCACGCAGATAATCGTACAGTTCCCCCTTCGCACGAATGACTCCTTCAAACGAGCCGAATCCCTGCAGGTGTGCCTTGCCCACGTTGGTAATCAACCCGTAATCGGGTTCGGCGATGTGTGCCAGGGCCCTGATCTCCCCCGGATGATTGGCTCCCATTTCCACAACCGCCATCTCATGTGCGGGGGTAAGCCGAAGCAGGGTCAGCGGCACGCCTATATGATTGTTCCGGTTCCCCTGTGTGGACAATACATTGTATTTACGCGCCAGCACGGCAGAAACCAGTTCCTTTGTGGTGGTCTTGCCATTCGTGCCCGTAATCCCGACAATCGGTATTCCCAACATCCTCCGATGACGGTTTGCTAACTGCTGCAAAGCCTCCAAACAGTCGGCAACCGGGATACACCTCTCTCCTGCATGTTCCTCCTCATCCACTACCGCATACCGGCAGCCTTGCGCCAATGCCTGCGCGGCAAAGGCATTTCCATCGAAAGTTTCCCCCTTCAGTGCGAAAAACATGCTTCCTTCGGGACAATGGCGGCTGTCGGTCGTCACCTGTCCACCACACTCCACAAAGCGGCCGTATAGTTCCGTTACATCCATTTCTTCCTTATTTTAGCTTGACGCACAAAGATACAACAAAGAATGGACAATGAGAAATTTCCATCAACAGTCACCCTCTTTAAAAATGCCGTTCGTATACAGGTTACATTCTGCTTGGTTGTTTTGAAAGAATTCAGCCATTTGTGCCTGCGTCAGTCACACCGTTTCATCACCGAACCTCCAGTTTTACTTCGTTGTTGGGTTGATAGAGGATGATTTCTCTTCGATTCGTTGCTTCTTCCATAGTTTTATCGTTTTGAACAGGATAAAGGCATGGTTTTTACCAGTAAATTCCAATTAAAGGGTGTTATCAAAGGGAAATAACTCTTGTTATAGGTGAATTGTTTCAGTCTTA
Source organism: uncultured Phocaeicola sp. (assembly GCA_964488405.1). Taxonomy (GTDB): domain Bacteria; phylum Bacteroidota; class Bacteroidia; order Bacteroidales; family Bacteroidaceae; genus Phocaeicola. The sequence goes on along the minus strand of CAZAUU010000035.1, from coordinate 22,820 downwards.
ATCCTTATTCTATTGGAATATCTATCAAAGAAATAGACAAGACGAACGCCCGTACAGGCTTATGCGGCAGCCCACGCCGGCTTGCGCGAACGCACGTATAAGCCCGCACGGGCGCACGTGTTACCGGAAGGAATAAAGGGGATTTCAGAATCCGGCAAGTTCGACCACCTTGTCTACCGCCGCCGACAACCCGTCGGGATTCTTGCCTCCCGCCGTAGCGAAATGGGGCTGCCCGCCTCCGCCTCCCTGTATCAGTTTGGCTGCCTCACGCACCAGTTTCCCGGCATCCAGCCCGTTTTTCACCTGGTCGTCACTCAGCATCACGGTCAGCATCGGTTTGCCGTCCTTCAGGCTTCCTACAACCACCAGCAGGTTTTCGGGGAACTGTCCTTTCAGTTGGAAAGCGATGTTCTTCACATTTTCAGGAGGCATCGGGACCACTGCCCGGATGATTTTCACACCGTGTATTTCTTTGGCATTCTCTATCAGCTTTGCCTTTACCATACCTTCCTTCTCTTTTATGAACTCTTCCATCTGCTTCTTCAGCCCGTCGTTCTCGCTGATGTACCTGGTTATCGCCGCCTTCAGGTCAGGGGCGTTGTTGAACAACGCACGCAAGCTGTCCAACGTGTCCTGGACGGCATCCAACATTTCTTCGACCTTGGCTCCCGTCACCGCCTCGATGCGCCGCACCCCTGCCGCCACCGAACTTTCGGAAATGATTTTCATCATTCCGATTTTGCCCGTGGCAGATACGTGCGTTCCCCCGCAGAACTCGATGGACGAACCGAACTGCACCACACGTACCTCATCGCCGTATTTTTCGCCGAACAGGGCGAGGGCGCCCAGCTCCTTCGCCTTTTCGATGGGCAGGTTGCGATACTCGGTAAGAGGCACATCCGCACGGATCTTGGCATTGACCAGATGCTCCACTTCGCGCAACTGCGCAGGAGTCACTTTCTGGAAATGGGAAAAGTCGAAACGCAACGAATCGGGCGTGACCAGAGAACCTTTCTGCTCTACGTGCGTGCCCAATACCCGGCGAAGGGCTTCATCGAGCAGGTGGGTACAAGAATGGTTTGCCGCACACGCCGCACGCCGGGCGGTATCCACACACGCCCTCATCGGCTTCTCCGGGTGCGCGGGCAACTGCCGGGCTATATGTACCGGCAAGTTGTTCTCCTTCTTGGTATCAATGATGTCGATGGTCTCAGATCCGTCTGTCAGCACACCCGTATCACCTACCTGGCCTCCACTTTCGGCATAAAACGGGGTATCTGCCAGCACAATCTGATACAGCGTTTGGTTTTTCTGCCTGACAGGCCGGTAGCGCAAGATGGAGGTTTCGCATTCCGTGTGGTCATAACCCACGAAACGGGTCTCGCCTTCCCGCAATACCACCCAATCGCCGGTCTCCACGGCCGCCGCATTACGGGCACGCTGCTTCTGCTTCTGCATCTCGACATTGAATTCCTCTTCGTCGACGGTCATCTCGTTTTCGCGGAGAATCAGCTCGGTGAGGTCGAGAGGGAATCCGAAAGTATCGTAAAGGGTAAAGGCATCTATGCCGCTGATTTCTGTCCGCCCGGTAGCCTTGGCATCCGCCATCAGCTTGTCCAACAAGTGTATGCCAGTCTCCAAGGTGCGGAGGAAAGCCTCTTCCTCTTCCTTGATGACCTTTTCTATCAGCACCTGCTGGGCTTTCAGCTCCGGATAAGCCTGCCCCATATTCTCCACCAGCACGGGGATGAGCCTGAACATGAAAGCATGCTTCTGTCCCAAGAAAGTATAGGCATAACGGACGGCACGGCGAAGGATGCGGCGGATGACGTAACCCGCCTTGGCGTTCGAGGGAAGCTGTCCGTCGGTGATGGAGAATGCGATGGTGCGGATATGATCTGCCACGACACGCATTGCCACATCCACCTTCGGGTCGTGCCCGTAAACCACTCCGGCAAGGTTGCCGATGGCCTTGATAACAGGCTGGAACACATCGGTGTCATAATTCGACTTCTTTCCCTGCATGGCCATACAGAGGCGTTCAAACCCCATGCCCGTATCAATAACCTTGGCAGGAAGCGGCTCTAAGCTACCGTCTGCCTTGCGGTTGTATTGCATGAACACCAGGTTCCATATTTCAATCACTTGCGGATTGTCCTTGTTCACCAGCTTACAGCCCGGGACCTTCGCCTTCTCCTCTTCCGGACGGAGGTCGATATGGATTTCCGAACACGGCCCGCACGGTCCCGTATCCCCCATTTCCCAGAAATTGTCATGCTTGCTGCCGTTAATGATGTGATCCTCCGGCAGGAACTGCCCCCAATAACCGGCAGCCTCGTTGTCGCGCTCCAACCCTTCTTCAGGACTTCCCTCGAATACGGTGGCATAAAGGTCGCCCGCATCAAGCTTCAATACCTCTGTCAGGTATTCCCATGCCCAGCCGATGGCTTCTTTCTTGAAATAGTCGCCAAACGACCAGTTACCCAACATCTCGAACATGGTGTGGTGGTAGGTGTCGTGCCCCACTTCCTCCAGGTCATTGTGCTTCCCGCTCACGCGCAAGCACTTCTGTGAGTCGGTCACACGTTTGTATTTCGCCGGATGATTGCCCAGGATGATGTCCTTGAACTGGTTCATGCCTGCATTGGTGAACATCAGCGTGGGGTCGTCTTTGATGACCATCGGTGCCGAAGGCACAATCTGATGCCCTTTCGACTCAAAGAACTTTACGAATGAGTCGCGGATTTCATTTGCTGTCAACATAATATGATGCGATTATCTTGAAGTTAATATTCCAAAAATTGATTTGCAAAGATAATCGGTTTTATTATTTTTGTACTTATGTTTGAGGTAAAACTTTAAGGTACAGCCTATAAAATTCGTCAAAAAGCCAATACACGAATGCGCAAAGTCTACTATATATACAACCCGAAGACCCGTACTTACGACCGTATTTACCCCACCATACGCCAACGCATCATAAGCTACCTGCGCAACCTGTCCGTCGGGATGGGGCTGGGAGCAGGATGTTTCATCGTCCTGCTGCTGCTATTCGGGTCTCCTTCCGAAAAGGACTTGCGCACGGAAAATTCCCGTCTGCTTGCCCAATACCACATCCTTTCCACCCGTCTTGACGAGGCACTGGACGTAATGCAACAGTTGCAGCAACGCGATGACAACCTCTACCGGGTCATCATGCAGGCAGACCCGGTGTCGGATGCCCTGCGGAATACCAACTACGGAAAGACCAATCGTTACGAAGAGCTGGAAAAACTCGCCAATGCCAGGCTGGTGGTCAACACCACACAGAAGATGGACGTGCTGACAAGGCAACTGTACATCCAGTCGAAGTCCTTCGATGAAGTGATAGACCTGTGCAAACGCCACGATGAGATGCTGACATGTATCCCCGCCATCCAGCCGGTATCAAACAAGGACCTGAAGCAGACGGCCTCAGGATACGGCACACGCATCGACCCGATATACAAGACCGTGAAATTCCACGCCGGCATGGACTTTTCAGCCAATGTGGGGACACCGGTCTACGCCACAGGCAACGGGACGGTGAAATCGGCAGGCTGGGAAGGGCTATACGGCAAGTGCATCACGATTGACCACGGTTTCGGCTACGTAACCCGCTACGCCCACCTGAACAGGATCAATGTCCGCACCGGACAGAAAGTGGTGAGGGGCGAAACCATCGGCGAAGTGGGGACAACCGGCAAAAGCACCGGCCCGCACCTACACTATGAAGTACGTGTGAAAGGGCAGGTGGTAAATCCGGTGAACTACTACTTCATGGACCTGGATGCCGATGACTACGACAAGATGATCCAGATTGCCGCCAACCACGGCAAGGTATTCGACTGAAGGAGGGAAGGAGGAACACAGACCTATGAGTTTGAAACAGGACAAGGAACTGAAACTGTATTACTCCATCCGGGAAGTAGCGGAAATGTTCGGTGTAAACGAATCGCTGGTACGCTACTGGGAGAAAGAGTTCCCCGACATTTCCCCCAAACGCGCAGGAGGCAACATCAGGCAATACACGAAAGAGGATATTGAGAATATCCGCCTTATATATTATCTGGTAAAAGAAAAGGGAATGACCCTGGCAGGTGCCAAACAACGTCTGAAACAGAACAAAGAAGGCGTACGTGAAACAGCGGAACTCGTTGCCCGCCTGAAAGAAATCCGTAAAGAACTGGTCCGTATCCGCAAGGAACTGGATTATATCACCTGAGCCCGGGGGGAAGCCCGCATCAGTCGGAACTGTCGTCAAAATTCTCGATGCGAGTCACTTTCTTGATGTTTTCTACCTTCTTCAGGTTGTTGCAGATGGTATTCACGTCATCCACATCGTGCACATAGAGTTGGATACGCCCTTCAAAGATTCCGTCTTCCGACTCAACGCTCAGCTTGTGGATGTCGACATTCAATTGCTGTGATATCACCTCCGTCACCTTGTTCAGCACTCCGATACCGTCAATCCCTTTTATATATACATTGACAGGGAATACCAGTGCCTTGCCCGTCTGCCACTGCACGGCAAGCAGGCGGTTGCCGAAACTGGTCTTCAGCTGCGTGGCTATCGGGCATTGGCGTTTGTGAATCACGATACGGTTGTTATCGTCGATGTATCCCAATACGTCGTCCCCCGGAATCGGCCTGCAACAGTCTGCCAGGATGTAATTCTTCTGGATGGCATCAGGAGTCAGCTTGATGACTTCCTTCTTATCTATTTTCAGTGCAGGAGATTGTACAGGAACGGCTTTTTGCTTGTCTTCCTGCTGCTTTTGCCTGTTTCCACCGCCAAAGGCGAAACTGATGTATTTCTTCCAGTTGGTGGCGGTCGGCTTTTCCTTCAGCTCGTTCCTGTCGGCTTCCCCCAATGCGAACGTACCTTGCCCCAAATTGAGTGCCAGCTCTTCTGCAGTCTTCACATTGTGCTTCTCACACAATTTCTTGAGGTTTTCATCATTGGCAGCCAACCCTTCGTTCTGAAAGAACCGGTTCAGCATATCTTCCCCCCTCTGCTGCTGTTCCCGCCGTTCCCGTTTCAGGATAGCCTGGATTTTCGCCTTTGCTTTCGCCGTCGTGGCAAAGTTGATCCACGCAGGCTGAACCTTCTGCGACTTGGAAGTCAGGATTTCCACCTGGTCGCCGCTCTGCAGCTTATGGCTCAGCGGGACCAGTTTGTGGTTTACCTTTGCCCCGATACAGTGGCTTCCCAAAAAGGTGTGTATGGAGAAAGCAAAATCAAGCGCCGTACAATTCTGGGGCATGGTCTTGATTTCACCTTTGGGGGTAAATACAAAAATCTCGGAAGCAAACAGGTTCAACTTGATGGTGTCGAGAAAATCAAGCGCGTCCGGCTGAGGATCATCCAAGATTTCCTTGATGGTCTTCAGCCATTTGCTCAATTCACCCTCGTCTTCGCCTTCCCCGCCTTCCTTGTACTTCCAATGTGCCGCAAATCCCTGTTCGGCGACGTCGTTCATACGCTCGCTGCGTATCTGCACTTCAATCCACTGTCCCTTGTTGCTCATCAGCGTCACATGCAACGCCTGGTAACCATTGGCTTTGGGATGGCTCACCCAGTCGCGCAGGCGGTCGGGGTGGGGTTTGTATATGCGCGAGATTGCCACATAGATGTCGAAACAATCATTCAACTCTTCATCTTCGCTACGCGGGGTGAAGATGATGCGGACGGCAAGGATGTCATAGATTTCCTCGAAAGTGATGTGTTTGGCCTGCATCTTGTTCCAAATGGAATAAGGGGATTTCACCCGCGCAATAATCCGGTAAGAAATCCCCATCTTGTCCAATTGGTCACGTATAGGAGCAGTAAACTCCGCAAAAACGCTCTCGCGTTCCGCTTGCGTGGCATACAATTTACCCTCTATCTCCTGATAAGCCTCAGGATGTTCATACTTGAAACTCAGGTCTTCCAACTCTGTCTTAATCCGGTTCAGTCCCAACCGGTTGGCCAATGGGGCGTAAATATAGAGGGTTTCCCCTGCAATCTTATATTGCTTGCTTGGGAGCATGGAACCAAGCGTGCGCATATTATGGAGGCGGTCGGCTATCTTGATCAGGATGACACGAATGTCATCATTCATCGTCAACAGCAGTTTCTTGAAGTTTTCCGCCTGTGCCGATGCACGGTCGCCAAAAATGCCTCCCGATATTTTGGTCAGCCCATCCACGATTTGGGCAATTTTCGACCCGAACAGGTTCTCAATATCCTCTACGGTATAGTCCGTATCCTCTACCACATCGTGCAACAAGGCCGAACAGATGGAAGTGGAGCCCAATCCGATTTCCACGCACGCAATGCGTGCCACCGCTATAGGATGCAGGATATAAGGTTCTCCCGAACGGCGGCGCACCCCCTTGTGGGCCTGGCGTGCAAAGTTGAACGCCTTGGTGATGATTTCAACTTTTTTGCGGTGCCTGCTTTCCAGATACCGGTCCAACAAATCCTGAAAGGCATCGTCTATCTGCTTTTCATCGGCCTGTTCTTGTGTCAATTCTTCCTCCGTCATGGTAGCTTCTCCTTATATCCACCTGCAAATTTAGGGAAAATAACAAATTTTGCAAGACTTGCCCTGCATTTTCTTCTCCCACTCAACGGATACGGATCGACCTGCCTGCCCGGATATTGCTTCCCTTGATTCCGTTCAACCTGCGCAACTGCGCCACGGTGACCCCATATTTACGGGCAATGCTACCCAATGTCTCCCCACTCTTGATTGTATGATAGACTGTCTTGGCAGCAGGGATGTCCACGGTGTTCCGCCGCGTAAGGTAGGTAGATGACTTGTAGTTGTAGATGCTGTCCTCCTTGTCAAGGAAGTAACTCATTACCCTATTGGGCAACCTGAGGGCGTATGGTTTCTCATTGCCCGGGATAACGTCTTTTTTAAACTCAGGATTCAGTGCACGCAGTTCCTCGATGTCCATGCTGCATACCTCCGCAACCTGTTGCAGATGCAATTCACGCGACACGTGGACGGTATCAGTCCCTTCGGGCATCTTCATCTCCATCGGGCTGATGTTGTGCTCGCAATAATACGTCATGATGTAGTTGGCAGCAATGAAAGCGGGCACATAGCCCCGCGTCTCTTTCGGAAGGTAATTATACAATGCCCAAAAATCCGTTTCGCCATCGGCACGGCGAATGGCCTTGTTGATGGTTCCGGGTCCGCAGTTATAAGCGGCAAGCACCAGGTTCCAGTCGTGATAGATATCATACAGATCTTTCAGGTAACGTGCGGCAGCCCGGGTCGACTTGACAGGATCACGCCGCTCGTCTACAAGGCTGGTCACCTTCAAGCCATAAATCTTGCCTGTGTTCAGCATAAACTGCCATAAACCTACGGCTCCCTGCCGTGAAGTGGCCATCGGGTTCAATGCCGATTCTATCACGGGCAGGTATTTCAGTTCCAGCGGAAGACCATAAAGTTCGAGTGCCTCTTCGAATACAGGCATATAAAGATTGTTGGCACTTAACATGAATGCAACTTTCTGGCGCAAGTTGGTGGTATACATGTCGATAAACCGGCGCACCACTTCATTGTAGGGCATCTCGATAACGGCATGTATACGCCGCAGGCGATCCATATAGACGGAATCGGACACCTGCGGGCTTGCCGCATCGGACGTGCAGTTTTCTCCTATGTTAATACAGTTCTTTGAAATCCAATCCAAATACAAGCTGTCGGTTTCCGAAAGCAGTCCGGCAGGCAGGCCGATGACTTCTTCAACTCCCGATGCCGCACGGACGGTAATGTTTTCTTCCGTCTGCTGCGCGTAAAGGGCGATCCCTTCTAACATACTCAGTATGCCAATAAACAGTTTTCTCATGGTTTTAAAATTTAATGTTGCATTGCAGTCCTATGCCCTCGGGCTGCCGGCGATGTACATCGTTAAATATCACAGGCTCCCATGTCATACTCAAATCGTTTGATATATCGAAGTTTGACAATTCCGCATCCACATACGCGTCAATGACCGAAAGCAGATAAACACCAATAAAGGCAAAGATACTCAGGTCCCGCTGACGCCTGAACACGTTTTTCCGCCGCTGAAATACACTCTGGTAATAACTCAGGTTGTTGAGCACATACTGTTGGGTGTACCCCGCAGGTAAAAAGTCCATATAACTGTCATTGGCAGTATTGTCGCTCATAATGTCCTGGTACGCCTGCGAGTAATCCTTATACATCTGCCCGTTCCATGTCAGGGCATAGACACAACCCACGAAACCTCCATAGATGATAGGAAGTTTCCAATATTTATGGTTATAAAACTGTCCCGCCCCAGGAATTACCAGCGACAGCCAAATGGCATCGTTCGCTTTCGGGATCCATTTCTTCTTTACTTTTATCACAGGTAAGTCCTGATGGAGAGAATCGCTCTGCCAGGCGAGTAACGCCGTGTCTACCGGGGCCTCCAGTGCCCGGATATCCTGCCGCTGCATGCCAAGGGTGTCCGTCAGGGCAAGGCTATCGGCCACGTGCTGCATCCGGATGGAGTCTGCCACCAACAATCCCTCACGGTGCTTCCGTGCACGCTGCGCATACGCACCTGTATCTTCTCCCGGTGCGAAGCAAAACAGGAATACGAGGAAGAGCAGGTATGTAATTCGATGTCTTTCCAAAGCCGGCACTTTTTTATACTTTAGGTTGCAGCGAATCCAGGATTTCCATAATGCGCTCCAAATCAGCTTCGCTGTTAAACGGTATGCTGATTTTGCCCTTCCCCTTGTTACTGCACGAGAGCTGCACTTTTGCCCCGAAGAAAGTGCACAAATGGTTTTGCAGCAACGTGTATTCTTCCGACAGGCGGGCTCCCTTGGGACTTATCTTTTTCCCGCCTGCCTCCACGCTTTCGCCGACGGAAAGTGCCTTTACAATCTCTTCCACCTTCCGTACGGAGTATCCTTGGGCGATGATTTCGTTGAAGATGCGTATCTGGGTCTTGGGGTCGTCCAATGCCAGCAAGGCACGGGCATGCCCCATGTCGATTTCCTTATTTTTCAGTGCCACCTGTATCTGCGCCGGAAGTTTCAGCAGACGCAAGTAGTTGGCAATGGTGGTGCGTTTCTTCCCCACCCGCTCGCTCAGCCGTTCCTGCGTCAACCCATACTGTTCAATCAGGTGCTGGTAGGCAAGTGCGATTTCCAGCGAGTTCAGGTCTTCACGCTGGATGTTCTCTATCAATGCCATCTCCATCACGTTCTCATCGTCTGCCGTACGGATATATGCCGGTATGGTTTTCAGTCCGGCCTGCACGGCAGCCCGGTAACGGCGTTCGCCTGCGATAATCTGGTACGAATCCTCGTCCAACTTGCGCAATGTAACAGGTTGTATGATACCGATTTCCGCTATTGAGTCGGCAAGTTCCTGCAGGGCAACCGGGTCGAACTCGCGGCGGGGTTGGTTCGGATTGACCGAAATCTTTCCCAATTCTATTTCGTTTATCGACGACGAGCCTGATGTTTTCACCTCGTCCGTCACCGAAATCAGCGCGTCAAGTCCTCTGCCTAATGCGTATTTCTTTTGTACAGCCATATCTTTTCCTGCATTGTTAATCGGTTATCACTCTCTTATCCTTTATTCTTGCTGATTATTTCGTTGGCAAGTGCCATGTGGTTCTTGGCTCCCGTCGAATCGGCGTCATACAATATGGCGGGGATTCCGTGGCTGGGCGCCTCGCTCAATTTCACGTTCCGCTGGATAATGGTCTTGAACACCAGCTCCTGGAAATGGCGTTTCACCTCATCGTATATCTGGTTTGCCAGACGCAGGCGCGAGTCGAACATGGTAAGCAGGAAACCTTCTATCTCCAGCGATGGGTTCAACTTGGTTTTTATTATCTTTATCGTGTTCAACAGCTTGCTGATTCCCTCCAGCGCAAAGTATTCGCATTGCACCGGAATGATGACCGAGTCGGCGGCTGTCAGGGCATTGATGGTGATGAGTCCCAACGACGGCGAACAATCTATCAGGATGTAGTCGTATTCGTCCACCACGGGTTGCAGGGCTTTTTTCATTATCTTCTCCCGGTTGTCAAGGTTCAGCATTTCAATCTCCGCGCCTACCAGGTTGATGTGGGAAGGGATAATGTCCAGTCCCTCAATGTCGGTCGTATAAATGGCCTCCCGTATATCAGTCCGGTTGATGAGGCATTCATAAATGGAACAATCGATATCTTTCGGATCCACTCCCAATCCCGATGAAGCATTCGCTTGCGGGTCGGCATCCACTACCAGGACCTTCTTTTCGAGTGTAGCCAATGATGCAGCCAAATTGATTGTTGTCGTAGTTTTACCTACGCCGCCCTTTTGGTTGGCCAATGCAATAATTTTTCCCATATTAATCAGTTTATCTGATTGCGAAGTAACAAATAATCGGCGAAACAACGCATCGTCCGTTTGCCACATTTTGTGAAATTGTTGATAACTCGCCTCCGTTGTTAATAACTTCGCAGGGCAAAGATAGTGATTTCTGCGTAATTATGAAGTCCGGTTTGAAAAATTAACGAACACCGGCGCCTGCCCGCATGCCGGGGGACCCGTCCCGCCAATCCGGAGCGGGCGGACGGCAAGCCCGGATCCGGGCGTAACATGTCACACAACATAAAATGTAACATAAATGAAGGGATATGTAACATACAGGCAAACGATGTATCCTATAGAATAATTATTGGAACAATAAGATTGAAGCAATTTGTCATACATTTCATACTTTTGCGATGTGACAAGTGCAACAAGCCAAACAACGAATCATTTCATGAAAGCAAACAAGTTAAACATCAAGTTAGGGTTAGAGTTAAAGTTAGTTTTGTTTTGTCTTTGCTTCGCCGCGACAGGCGAGGCAAAGATTTCATTACCCCGCCTGGTAAGCGACGGGATGGTGCTGCAACGCGGGAAAGACATTCCCGTATGGGGAAATGCCGATGCAGGTGAGGCCGTGACCGTCCGTTTCCTGCAAAAGGAATACCATACCGTGGCAGGGACAGACGGGCAGTGGCAGGTGATACTCCCGCCCATGCAGGCAGGAGGCCCGTACGACATGCAAATCAACGAACTGGAAATCCACAACATTATAATAGGTGATGTGTTCCTGTGTTCGGGACAATCAAACATGGAGCTGCCCGTATCACGGGTGATGGATATGTTTGCCGCCGAAGTCAATACGTACGAGAATCCGATGATACGCTACATCAAGGTGCCGTACGCTTACGATTTCCGTACACCGCAAACCGACATCGGCGAGGTAAAATGGCAACCGCTGGACCGGACGCATGCCGGCAGCTACTCGGCATTGTGCTATTTCTTCGCCAGGCAACTGTATGAGAAGACCGGTGTGGGGATAGGCCTCGTCAACTCCAGCTGGGGAGGGACTCCCATTGAAGCATGGATCAGCGAAGAAGGCTTAGCGGATTTTCCTGCGTACGTACACCGGAAAGCGATGTACGAGGACGAAGACGTAGTAAAGCAAATCCGGCAGGCGGAGGGGAAGCATTCTCGGAGATGGCAGACCGAACTATACTTGTCCGACCAGGGGACACACGCGGCGGTACCTTGGTTTGCCGCAGACTACAACGATGACGAATGGGAGGAAGCCGACATGTTTTCACGCAGCTGGGCGGCACGCGGCTCGCATGCGATAAACGGCGTACACTGGTTCCGCCAGCAAGTGGAGGTGCCTGCCACATGGGAAGGGAAAGAAGCCGTCCTGCGCCTGGGATGCATCGTTGATGCCGACTCGGTATATGTCAACGGCAAATTCGTGGGAACCACCTCATACCAGTATCCACCGCGCATCTACCGCCTCCCTGCAGGCACGCTCAAGCCGGGCAAAAACCAGATTACCATCCGCCTGACAAGCAACAACGGATTCCCTTCCTTCGTAAAAGAGAAACCTTACAAGCTGGTATGCGGAGACGAAGAAATCCCCCTGGCAGAAACCTGGAAACACCGCATAGGCACGGAGATGCCTTCGGCACCATCGTCTACCGCTTTCCACTACATGCCCATAGGGCTTTACAACGGCATGATCGCCCCGCTGAAGCACTACGTGTTCAAGGGAGCCGTGTGGTACCAGGGCGAATCGAACGTGGGACGATGGCAGGAATACGCATCCCTGCTGGCAGCCCTCATGAAAGACTGGCGCGGCACTTTCGATGCCCCCGACCTGCATTTCTACATCGTGGAACTTGCCGACTTCATGGAGCCCGACAATCCGGGCAGGAAAAGCTGGGCAGCCCTGCAGGAGCAACAGAAACAGGCAGCGGAAGCCGATGCCCATGCCACCTTCATTCCGAACCGCGACACGGGGGAATGGAACGACATCCATCCACTGGACAAGAAGACAGGCGGGCAACGCCTGGCTGAAGCAGTGCTGCTGAACGACCGGCAAACGCCACAAGCAGGGAAGTAGGCAAACCGATACGCCTTGTTAGCCAAGAATAACGAACTTAAAAAAACATATATCAGTTATGAGTACACTTCTGAGTCAAAAAGTCTCAATGACCGAAAAAATCGGATATGGATTGGGAGACTGCTCTGCGAACTTCGTGTTCCAGATGATGATGATTTATCAAACAAAATTTTACACCGATGTCTTCGGATTGGAAGGAGCCATTGCGGGAACCGTCATGCTGGTGGCACGCATTGTCGACGCTTTTGTAGACCCCACGGTGGGCATCCTTTCCGACCGCACACAGACCAAATGGGGCAAATACCGCCCGTGGGTATTGTGGACTGCCCTGCCCTTCATGGTGTTCTACGTGCTGGCGTTCTACAACCCGGGCATCGAAGACAAGGGGCTGGTGGCGCTGTATGCCACTGTTTCGTACACCTTGCTCATGATGATGTACTCGTTCAATAACACACCTTACTCGTCATTGGGCGGCGTAATGTCTTCCGACATCAAGGAGCGCACCAGCATCACTTCCGTGCGTTTCATCTTCTCCACCATCGGCCAGTTTGTCGTACAGGGTCTCACCCTGCCTCTGGTCAGCAAGTTTTCCGAGGGGGCGGACAAGGGGCATGGGTGGCTGTGCACCGTTTCCCTGTTTGCCGCGGTGGGATTTGTCTTCTTCATCATCACCTTCTTCTCGTCCAAGGAGCGCATCTCTCCTCCGGTGAGCCAGAAGAGCAACATCCGCGAAGACATCAAGGACATCCTCGGAAGCGTCCCCTGGCGGGCCATGTTCGTGCTCACCCTCTTCGTATTCATCACCCTCGCCATGTGGGGAAGTGCGATGAACTACTACTTCGAGCATTACGTCGATGCGGGCGCCCTGTTCGCCTTCCTCGACCGCCTGGGACTGGTGTCGGCAGAAGCACAAGATTCAATAGGTTACCATATATTAGATGCTTTCGGGCTGATAGTCAGCTCCCCCGACAAAGCCTACGAGGTAGGTTTCGGCGTGTTCAACATGTTGGGTGCAGTGGTGCAATTTTTCGGGGTCATCCTGCTTTCCAACTACCTTGCCAACCGTTACGGCAAGAAGAATACGTTCATCGTCTGCCTCACGCTGACCGCCCTCTTTACGGCGATGTTCTACTTCCCTGCCAAAGACAACATCGAACTGATGTTCCTCCTGACATTCCTGAAGAGCCTGGCATACGCCCCCACCGTGCCCCTGCTCTGGGCCATGATAGCCGATGTGGCGGACCATTCGGAATACATCCACTACCGCCGTGCCACGGGCTTCACTTTTGCAGGTGTGGTGTTTGCCCTAAAGGCGGGATTGGGCATAGGCGGGGCCATCCTCGGCTTCCTGCTCTCCGGCTTCGGCTATGTGCCGGGGACGTCCGTCGTGCAGGATGAATCGGCTGTCCGCGGCATCCTCCTCTCGTCAAGCTTTATCCCGGCTGCCACGTTCTTCGTAGGTGTCATCGCCTTGTTGTTCTACCCCATCACGAAGCAGTACAACAAGAAAATGCAGGAGGAACTGACAAGACGCCGTAACAAATTAGACTATTGACCGTATCCGGACTGCCGGGGGCTGCACGACAGCCCCCGGACCGAACAGAACTTTAAACAAATAAATACACAGACCCATGAAAACAAAACACATCGCAGCTACAGCCATTGCTGCCATCTTCCTGGCGACTTGCGGAAGCCAAAGTTCAAAATCCCTTTCGGAACCTGCTCTGAAAGATGCCGTAAACGGCCGTTTCCTTATGGGAGTGGCGGTGAATGTGAACCAGACCAAAGAGAAAGACAACCCTGAAGCGGAAATCGTGAAACGCCATTTCAATGCCATCGTGGCGGAGAACTGCATGAAAATGGAGGAAATACAGCCGCAAGAAGGCGTGTTCACCTTCGACAATGCCGATGCCTTTGTCCGGTTCGGCGAAGAGAACGGAATGACCATGACCGGTCACTGCCTCATCTGGCATTCACAATGTCCCAGATGGTTCTGCACGGACAAGGACGGTAAAAACGTTTCTCCCGAAGTGCTGAAAGAACGCATGAAAAACCACATCTTCACGCTGGTACAACGCTATAAGGGCAAGCTGAAAGGCTGGGACGTGGTGAACGAGGCCATCATGGAGGACGGGTCCTACCGCAAGAGCAAATTCTATGAAATCCTGGGCGAGGAGTTTATCCCGCTCGCCTTCCAATACGCACACGAAGCCGACCCCGACATCGAATTATACTACAACGACTATTCGATGAGCGCGGAAGGGAAACGGAACGCCGTGGTCAAACTGGTACGCCAGCTGAAAGAGAGGGGAATCCGCATTGATGCGGTAGGCATGCAGGGACACATGGGCATGAACCATCCCGACATCGCCGAGTTCGAAAAAAGCATGCTTGCCTTCGCTGCCGAAGGGGTGAAGGTCATGATTACGGAATGGGACATGAGCGCCCTGCCTACGGTGCACCAGGGAGCCAACATCTCCGACACAGTGGCTTTCCGCGCATCGTTCAATCCCTATCCCGATGAGTTGCCCGACTCGGTATCCCAGATATGGAACGACCGCATGAAAACCTTCTTCCAGCTCTTCGAGAAACACGCCGACTTCGTGAGCCGCGTGACGGTATGGGGCGTAAGCGACGGAAGTTCATGGCTCAACAACTTCCCCGTAAGAGGGAGGAAAGATTATTCCCTGCTCTTCGACCGCAATTTCCAGCCGAAAGCGTTCGTGAAAGAATTAATTGAAAACGCCGGCAAATAATCCGGGCAACGGGCCGGCGAAACCCGGTAAGACAAAAATCTAAAAAAACAAATAAACCAAACATTGTGATTATGGAAAAAGAGACCAGGTACCTCGTACCCGACGACTACATGGCAGACCCGTCTGTCCATGTGTTCAACAATCGTATCTACATCTACCCTTCCCACGACTGGGAAAGCGGTGTGCCCGAAAACGACAACGGAGACCACTTCAACATGAAAGACTACCACGTGTTCTCCACCGATGATGTGATGCACGGCAGCATCACCGACCACGGTGTAGTGCTCCGCGTGGAAGACATTCCCTGGGCGGGACGGCAGTTATGGGACTGCGACGTGGCATTCAAGGACGGCAAATACTACCTGTATTTCCCCATGAAAGACCAGAACGACATCTTCCGCCTGGGCGTGGCGATTGCCGACCGTCCCGAAGGGCCGTTCGTGCCGCAACCCGACCCGGTGAGGGGAAGTTACAGCATAGACCCCGCCGTGTTCCGCGACGACGACGGAAGCCATTACATCTACTTCGGAGGCATCTGGGGAGGACAGCTGCAACGCTACCGTGACAACAAGGCACTGGAATGTGCCTGCCTGCCCGAAGGGGACGAGCCCGCCCTGCCCGGACGGGTGGTGAAGTTGGCAGACGACATGCTGCAGTTTGCCGAAGCGCCACGCCCCGTGCTCATTCTCGACGAGGAGGGCAACCCGCTGAAGGCCAACGACCCGCACCGGTTCTTCGAAGCCTCTTGGATGCACAAGTACAACGGCAAGTATTACCTGTCGTATTCCACGGGAGACACCCATTTCCTGTGCTATGCCATCGGGGACAACCCTTACGGCCCGTTCACCTATCAGGGCATCATCCTCACGCCGGTAGTGGGATGGACTACACACCACTCCATCGTGGAATACAAAGGCAAATGGTACCTCTTCTACCACGACTGCGTGCCCTCCGGAGGAAAGACCTGGCTGCGCAGCCTGAAGGTGACCGAACTGGAATACGATGCCGAAGGCAGGATCATCACCATCGAGGGAGGAGGCCAATGATACGGATACTGATAGGATGCATGGTCCTGCTGGCAGGCGGAGGGTGGCTGCGTGCAGAAGACGGGAGCCGCCTCTGGCTGCGGCAAGACGCCACGGCGGATGCGGCAGTCACCTGCATGCTGCATTCGCCCACGATCGACATAGCCCGGGCGGAAATAGAAAAGGCGTGGAAAGGCGGTCCTGTATCCATGCAGCTCTTCAGCGACACGCTGCATGCTGCCTTGGGTCCCGAAGGATACACCATCAGCTCGGAAGGGGAAGGCATCGCGCTGGGTGCCGCTTCCGAGAAGGGTCTGCTGTATGCTTCCTATCACCTGCTGAAACTCCAGGCGACCGGTGCCGACACCCGCTCGCTCGACATCCGGGAACGGCCGGCGTATCCCGTGCGCATTCTCAACCACTGGGACAACCTCGACGGGACCATCGAGCGCGGATATGCCGGGCATTCGCTTTGGAAATGGGACGAACTGCCGCAAACCGTTTCCCCGCGCTACGAGGAATACGCACGCGCCAATGCGTCCATAGGCATCAACGGCACCGTACTGAACAACGTCAATGCCTCGCCCGAGATACTGGATTCCCCTTACCTGCACAAGGTAAAGGCCATCGCCGACATACTTCGCCCGTACGGGATCAAGGTTTACCTGTCGGTCAACTTTGCCTCCCCCATCATCCTGGGCAAGCTGCCTACTGCCGACCCGCTGGACAAGGACGTGTCGCAATGGTGGAAAGACAAGGTGCGCGAAATCTACGCACAGGTGCCCGACTTCGGCGGTTTCCTAGTGAAAGCCAACTCGGAGGGACAGCCCGGACCGTGCGACTACGAACGCACGCACGCGGAGGGCGCCAACATGCTGGCGGAAGCCCTGAAGCCCTACGGGGGCATCGTGATGTGGCGCGCCTTCGTCTATGACCCGTCCGACCACGACCGTGCCAAACAGGCGTACCTGGAGTTTGAACCGCTCGACGGCCGGTTCCTCGACAACGTGATCGTGCAGGTGAAGAACGGGCCCATCGACTTCCAGCCGCGCGAGCCGTACAGCCCGCTTTTCGGCGCCATGAAGCATACACCGCTCATGGTGGAATTCCAGGTGACGCAAGAATACCTGGGACACTCCAACCACCTCGCCTACCTTGCCCCAATGTGGAAAGAATTTTTCAGCTACGTAGCTCCCTCCTCCCTGTGTGCCGTGGCGGGAGTGGCAAATACCGGCGACGATACCAACTGGTGCGGACACGATTTTGCCCAGGCAAACTGGTATGCCTTCGGCAGGCTGGCATGGAACCCGAAACTTTCTTCGGAAACGATTGCCGCCGAATGGCTTGCACAGACCTTCACCGCCGAACCGGAATTTACCACCGCCATGTCGGACGTGATGATGCGGAGCCGTGAAGCCGTGGTAGACTACATGATGCCCCTCGGACTGCACCACATCTTCGCCTGGGGACACCATTATGGACCCGAACCGTGGTGCACCGTGCCCGGCGCCCGTCCCGACTGGCTGCCATCGTACTACCACCAGGCAGACCGTGAAGGCATCGGATTCGATCGTAGCCACACCGGGAGCAACGCCGTGTCGCAATATCCCGACGAGCTGGCACGCATGTTCGGCTCCGCCGATACCTGCCCCGAAGAGTTCCTCCTGTGGTTCCACCATGTGTCGTGGAAACACCCGATGAAAAACGGGTCTACCCTGTGGGACGAACTTTGCCGCCATTACCAGCGGGGAGTAGACGAAGCCCGCAGCTTCTGCCAGACATGGGAACAGATGAAGCCCTACGTCGACGAGGCACGCTACCACGCCGTGGCGGAACGTCTGCAAATCCAGGCGGACGATGCCGTATGGTGGAAAGACGCCTGCCTGCAATATTTCCGGCAGTTCTCGCGCCTCCCCTATCCCAAGGACGTGGAGCGCCCGGTCTACAAGCTGAAGGACCTGATGAAAATCAAGCTGCCTATCACCAACTACGAATGCCCTACCGCCGATATGCTTCCCCCTTCCTGCCTCTGACACCGGGCAAGAAGGGCCCTCCGGACGATATTTCGCCGGAGGGCATCCGTATTTGGACGGGTTTCCGTATCTTTGCCTGACCAAACAAGACAACAGATATGCTGAAAACGCTCAAATCCTATTTCGGATACGACAGTTTCCGCCCCTTACAGGAAGAAATCATCACTTGCATCCTCCACAAAAAAGACACACTGGTGCTGATGCCCACCGGAGGGGGTAAATCCGTTTGCTACCAGATTCCCGCCCTGCTGATGGAGGGGACCGCCATTGTGGTGTCGCCCCTCATCTCGCTGATGAAAGACCAGGTGGAAAGCCTGCAGGGCAACGGCATCGCCGCGCGTGCCCTGAACAGCAACAACGACGAGACCGCCAACACGGCCATCCGCCTTGAATGCCGGCAGGGCAAGGTCAAGCTGCTGTACATCTCCCCCGAAAGGCTGCTGGCAGAAATCAATTTCCTGCTGAGGGACATCCGCATCTCCCTTTTCGCCATCGACGAGGCACACTGCATCTCGCAATGGGGGCACGACTTCCGCCAGGAATATACCCAGCTGAAGGTGTTGCGCGAACAGTTCCCGCAAGTGCCGGTCGTGGCACTGACCGCCACAGCCGACAAAATCACCCGGCAGGACATCATCGGACAGCTGTCCATGCGCGACCCGCAGGTATTCATCTCCTCGTTCGACCGCCCCAACCTCAGCCTCAGCGTCAGGCGCGGATACAGGGCGAAAGAGAAGCTGCACGCCATTACCGACTTTATCCGCCGCCACCCGGGCGAAAGCGGCATCGTCTATTGCCTGAAGCGGGACACCACGCAGAAAGTGGCGGAGTTGCTCGCCGCACAGGGCATCCGGACTGCCGTCTACCACGCCGGGCTGTCTGCCGCAACGCGCAATGCCACCCAAGACGACTTCATCAACGACCGCGTGCAGGTGGTCTGCGCCACCATCGCCTTCGGCATGGGCATCGACAAGCCGAACGTGCGCTGGATTATCCATTACAACCTGCCCAAAAGCATCGAAAGTTTCTACCAGGAGATAGGGCGTGCCGGACGCGACGGGCTGCCCGGCGACACGCTGCTGTTCTACTCGTTTGCCGACATCGCCCTGCTGTCGCGCTTTGCCGACGAGAGCGGACAGCAAGACCTGAACCGCGAAAAGCTGAAACGCATGCAGCAGTATGCCGAAGCCGACATCTGCCGCAGGCGCATCCTGCTGAACTACTTCGGCGAGACAATGGATCACGACTGCGGGAACTGCGACGTATGCCGCAACCCGCCCCAACGCTTCGACGGGACCGTCATCGTGCAGAAAGCCCTGAGCGCCATCGCACGCACCCGCCAGCAGGCGACCACAGACACCCTGGTGGGCATACTGAGGGGCGCGGCAACGCCCGACATCATCGCGCACGGCTACGACAGGCTGAAGACGTACGGCGCGGGGCGCGACCTCCCCGCACGCGACTGGTACGACTACCTGCTGCAAATGCTGAACCTGGGATACGTGGAAATAGCCTACAACGAAAACAACCACCTGAAGATTACCGAAGCAGGCACGAAAGTGCTTTACGGAAAGGAAACCGCCCGGCTGGTGGTCATCAAGCGGGAAAAACCCAAACCCGCACCCCCTGCCGCACGGACCTTCCCCACCCTGCCCGCCGATGCAGACGAGCAGCTGTTCGAAGCCTTGCGCACGTTGCGCAAACGCCTTGCCGACCGGCAGGCCATCCCGCCTTACATTGTCTTGTCCGACAAGACACTCCACCTGCTGGCCGCATCAAAGCCCACCACCATCGAGGCGTTCGGCAAAATCAGCGGCATCGGCGAATACAAGAAGGAACGTTACGGGAAAGACTTCATCGAGGTGGTGCGGAAGTTTGCAGGATAGCCGCACGGGGAGGAGGCGGCAGCCTTTACTCCTCGTACACCAGCTCCATCTCGTCCAGATAGAGCGTGCTGCCCTCGCCGCCGGTGTAGTAGTCGCCGTATTTGCTGGCGGCACATACGATGATGATGTAGTTGGGCGTGCGGTTTGTGGCATTATATTCCAAAGGAATGGTGATTTGCTGGTAGCTCGATGTCGAGTTGCCTGTCAGGAATTCCCCGTAGGCAATGATGTTCGCATCGTTTTTGTCAAACAGCTGTCGTGTAGAGGGACGGGTACTGATAGTATATGGTTCCGACTTGTCGGAGAGGGCGATGTAGATATGGCAAGTGTCCGCCTGACCGCGCAAACTCTCCAAACTGTCGTCGCCAATGCGGTTGATGGTCTCCGATGTGTATTTATAATACAAACGTAAAGCGGTGGGGAAGGAGGAGAACGAGCGGCCGAAAGTCAGCAACCCGTGTGTGCCATCAAGGGTGAAGTCGCCCGTGAAGATGTTTCCTGCCCCAAGTTTGATGAGTGCATCCTTCGATTCCAGCCTTGCCGCATACCCCGAAACGGCATCAGTCGTAGGCGTGGTCAGGTTGCCCACAAAGGAGGCTGCTCCGGGGTTTCCCGTCCCCCAGAATGACGAGCCCGAGGCATTCGGATAATAAACTTTGTCATCCTGATACCAGTTCTCGAAACTGCCGTTCTCCAATGCCACTGCTCCGACGGTCGTGAAGGTGCTTTCCGCGCCGGTTACGCCGTCAATCGTCGCACGGTATGAATAAGTGGTCGAGCCGGTCAGGCCGGTGAGTTGTGCGGTATAGGTGGTCCCGGAAACGGTTACATCCGATGCCGTCAGCCATTCTGTGACACTTGCTTCCTTGTATTCCATCGAAACGCTTGCATTCGCCGTACAGGAGCCGGTGATTGTGGCGCTTGTCACCCTCGAGAATGCGCTGCCTGAAGCCGTTGTCGCATCGCTATCCTCGTCCTGGTAAACAAATACCCTCCAGCTTGTCCATAAATTGTCTTCCCAACGGAGCTTTGCATAGAAGGTTTGGGATGTAGTGAAGTCGTGCACGGTCGTCGGGTCGGGACGGACAGAACCGAACTCGCCGCCAAGATCGAGCGTATTTATTTGCACTTCCGTCAAATCCGGAACATACGATTCATTCACGTAAATAATCACGTTATGGGAGTCTGCATCCAGTATATAACGGGTCATCCCGTACACGTCTACCGTCCGCTTGATAATCTGCTCCACCGTCACTGTCCAAAGATAGTCCTGATAGGTACGAATCGTAAAGGAAACGGGGTCGGAGAAGTCCATCCGTGTATTGGAAGATACCGGGATGCTGTCGAGCGAAGCGAAGTGGCTGAAGGGGAAATGGTCGGGATCGACGCAAAGGGAGGAATCCACCAACAGTTCCGCATAGCTTGGGCTTATAGCCAGCTGGGTAATTTTAAGTTCCGAAATGTCTACCGAATCGTTTACATAGACCGTCACTGTGCGGGCAGTGGCATCTATGACTGCCGACGTGTTCGACTCATTGTCTTCCGGGCCCCGCTGTCCTTCCACTGTAAAGCCGGTGATGCTTCCCGTCAGAGTAGGATAGGGAATATCGTTTTCGATGGCACACGAGGCCAGTCCCAGCAACGCTGTTATCCCGTATTTTATTTTTCTTGTCATACTTGTCTTTTAAAGATAAAACGTCATACCGATACTGATGGAGAAGAGGTTAATCTTGAAATTCCCCGACGACGTGCGCCGTGAACCTTCTTCCACCTGGTTTGTCGTCTGGTCTGTCCATTTGAAATTGAAACCCATCAAACCTACCGAAACCTCGACTGCCGACCAGTCGGTGATGAACGCCGTCATGCCCGGCGCCATACCTATTTGCAGGTTATTCACCGTTTGGAAGGTTCCGTCGTAAGTGGTTCCCGAGCCGGTCGAGTTCTTGCCTCGTCCGTAACCATACGTCACCCGCAACTCGTTGAAGAGTCCGAATATCTTCGTGCGCCCGACGGGGATATAGGTCCTGAGGAAGCCGGACACCTCGTATTTATGCTCTAAATAATACAGATTATCAAGACTGATGTTGAAGTCTTCCCCGAGGTTCAAATCAAGGTTTTCCAAGTCCAAATAGTCCCGATTGTATGCAAAACGGATTCCGGCAGACATGTTGTCGCGAAAGAAATATCCCACATAAGGGCTGACACTGAAGTCATAGCCTTTTCCTTCCACATCTTTCAGCACGAGGTAGTTGAGGTTGGTTTCGTCATGTTCCGAGTAGGAAATGGTTCCACCTACCATCCATGTTCCTTTGGGGATGAACACCTGTTTCTGCACCTCCCGGTCGATCCGCTGTATCGCCCGGCTACCGCGCTGTGCTCTTGCTTCCCCTGCCATGAGCAGGCAGAGGAACGAGAGACAAATCACACTGCAAATTCTTATATTGCTTTTTGTACGTGTCATAATGTCCGTAGATTATTCTATCCTTCACGCTCACCCGTCGCGGGGAGCGTGAAGAAAGAAATTATTCCCAAATCGTCGGCGCGCCGTCGTAATCCAGTTCAAACTCATCTACATAGAGGATGCTGCCGTCGCCGCCCGTCAGGTAGTCGCCATACTTGCTGGAGCTGCAAACAACGATGATTTGCTTCACTTCCGTGTCGAAGAAGG
>CAZAUU010000034.1:0-24587 GCA_964488405.1 uncultured Phocaeicola sp. | reverse complement strand
ACATAGAGGTAAAAGCAGATTATCGTTGAATGTATAACTTTAAACATTAATCTTTGGTATCTGTAATTGTCTTTCCTAAGATACAAAAAAAAAATCAGGGAAAAGGGAAAGTCTTGGCTGGGCGAAGTCTGGGTTTGCCCGATTTTTTACAGACACAAAAAAGGACATCCCTTTTGCGATGCCCTCTTTGTAGCGGGACCGGGGATTGAACCCGGGACCTCATGATTATGAATCATGCGCTCTAACCAGCTGAGCTATCCCGCCCTTTCAAAAAACCGCCGAGTGTGGAAGCCACCCAACGGCTTAAGCTTTTCGTGTAGCGGGACCGGGGATTGAACCCGGGACCTCATGATTATGAATCATGCGCTCTAACCAGCTGAGCTATCCCGCCCTTTCGACAATGCGGGGGCAAAGGTAAGTTTTCTTTTTGAATTACACAAGAAGCATTTGTATTTTTCCTTTTTAATTCTTCGAACGTCGGAACTTTTGTCCCTGCCTGCAGGTATGTTCGTTAATTCCGTTAATTGATAAAGAACACTTGTGAAAAATAGTAGAATCTTTATGTTGTCTACGGAAAAATACTTTAATTTGCAGCCGTTCTTTTAATCGGAAACGAGTTGAAATCCATGAAAAAGAAGATAAGTATTGAGTATCCATTGAATCCGGCATCGAGTGCCATCCTGTGGGGGGCAATCAGTACTCCTTCGGGACTGCAGCGCTGGTTTGCCGACAAGGTCTCAAGGGACAACAAAATCTATACGTTCCAATGGGGAAAGACCGAAATACGTATAGCTGAAGTGGTCAGCCAGCGCAGTGAATCGTTTATCCGTTTCCATTGGGTGGACGAAGAACCCCGTATTTATTTCGAGCTGAAGATTCATTATAACGAGTTGACAAAAGATCATTCGCTGGAAGTGACGGACTTTGCCGATCCGGGTGAAGAAGAAGACAGCATCAATTTGTGGAATTCGCAAATAGAAGTATTGAAGCGGATGTGCGGCATATAATTTTTAAAAATATACAAAACATCGCGCTCCGCTTTATTTTTTATGCTACTTTTGTAAGCTGACAACCATTGATACGGAATGTTACGCATAAAAAAGCTGGATATATTTATATTGAAGAGTTTCTTGTTGCTCTTTTCCGGAACCTTTTTTATCTGTTTGTTCATCTTCATGATGCAATTTTTATGGAGGTACGTTGATGAGCTGGTGGGGAAAGGATTGGAGATAAACATACTTGCGCAGTTTTTTTTCTATTCGGGACTGACCCTGATTCCTATGTCGCTTCCATTGGCCATCTTGTTGGCCGCATTGATGACCTTCGGGAACTTTGGCGAACGTTATGAGTTGCTTTCCATGAAGGCAGCGGGTATCCCGTTGTTCCGCATCATGCGGCCTGTGGTGTTGTTCTGTGTGTTTTTGGGGGGGATGTCTTTCTTTTTCCAAAATGTTATCGGTCCCCGTGCCCAGAAACAGCTGTGGACGTTGCTCGTTTCTATGAAGCAAAAGTCTCCCGAAGTGGATATCCCTGAAGGAGTTTTCTACAGTGAAATCGATGGATACAACATTTATGTGAGGCACAAGAACCGTAAAACGGGACTGCTGAAAGACATGCTGATATATAATTTTTCCGATGGGTTTGAAAATGCACGCATCATCTGGGCTGAAGAGGGAGAGCTGGAGCTGACAGCCGACAAACAGCATCTGTACCTGCATTTGTACAATGGGGAACAGTTCGAAAACCTGAAGTCGCAATCCGTCATCTCGCGCAACGTCCCTTACCGGAGGGAAACTTTCAGCGAGAAGCATACGCTAATCCAGTTCAATTCAGATTTCAACATGGTGGATGGAAGTTTTCTCGACCGCCGTTCGGACATTAAGAACATGAATGAGATTTCGCAGGCGATAGATTCGCTGGTCACGCATGCGGACAGTGTGGGACGCGCTTATCACAAATATGCCATGAGTACGACCTATAAGACTCCCGAACTGACGGCTTCCGATTCGGCAAAATTAAAGGAACTGGATCTGGCATACATCAATACTGACAGTATCTATAACTCAATGGCTTCGCAAGAAAAATTGCAGGTTTTGAATAAGACCGAGAGCCGTTTGTCATCACTGGCTTCAGACTGGGAGATGAAAAGCTTCATGAGTAAAGACACCGATAGCAATATCCGTTCGCACCGTTCGGACTGGCATAAGAAGATAACTTTGTCGCTTGCCTGTATCATTTTCTTTTTTATCGGAGCACCGTTGGGCGCCATTATACGCAAAGGGGGGTTGGGCATGCCGGTAGTTATCTCGGTGTTGATTTTTGTCATTTATTATATTATTGACTCGGGAGCCACCCGTGTTGGCAAGAGCGGGGGAATGAACATTGTGTTAGGCACATGGATGAGTACCCTTGTGCTGGCACCCGTGGGTGCGTTCTTTACTTATAAGTCGAATAAAGATTCGGTGGTATTCAATATTGACACCTATGCAGCTTTCTTCCGGAAACTGTTGGGCATCCGCCTTTCCAGGCACATGTTCAAGAAGGAAGTCATTATCCATACCCCCGATTACCAGAAAGACATTGAAATCCTGGAACACATCAGTGCGCAATGCGAAGCGTACCTGTGTATGCATCGCCTGAAAGGTGCCCCCGATTATTTTCGCATTTTCATGAATGTCCGGCCGGATGATTCGATTGCTGAAATCAGCCGGGAGATGGAAACCGTGATAGAAGAGTTGTCGAACACGAAGGATGTGGTGGTGCTGAACCTGATGAACAATTATCCTTTCCTGTTCGTCAATTCGCACAAAAGCCCTTTCTCGAATAAATGGCTGAACATGCTGGCGGGTATCATTATTCCTGTTGGTTTAGTAATCTATGTGAATATCTGGCGTTATCGTGTCCGGTTGGAAAAAGACCTGAAGGTCATTGTCAAAACCAACAATGACATAGTGAAACAAATAAAGAATCAACAACTATTTACAGTATAAACTATGGGGGAAATAAAACTAAATACCGTAGAAGAGGCAATAGAGGATTTCCGGCAAGGGAAGTTCGTTATCGTGGTCGATGATGAAGACCGTGAAAATGAAGGCGACTTGATTATTGCTGCCGAGCTGATTACTCCGGAAAAGGTAAACTTTATGTTGAAGCATGCACGAGGGGTGCTTTGCGCACCGATAACGATATCGCGCTGTAAGGAACTGGATTTACCTTACCAGGTGGTAAACAATACTTCCGTTCTGGGAACTCCCTTCACTGTCACCATCGACAAATTGGAGGGATGTACCACCGGTGTGTCGGCTGCAGACCGTGCGGCTACTATCCGTGCACTTGCCGACCCGTCTTCTACCCCGGAAACATTCGGACGGCCCGGACACATCAATCCACTTTATGCGCAAGACAAGGGTGTGTTGCGCCGTGCCGGGCATACTGAAGCCAGCATAGACTTGGCGAAACTGGCCGGGCTGTATCCGGCTGCTGCCCTGATGGAGGTGATGAACGAAGATGGTACCATGGCACGTCTGCCCGAATTACGCCGGATGGCAGACCGGTACGGGTTTAAACTGATTTCCATAGCGGGACTGATTTCGTACCGGTTGAAGCAGGAGACTCTGGTAGAGAAAGGCGTGGAAGTGGATATGCCCACGGAATACGGGCGCTTCCGCCTTATCCCTTTCCGCCAGAAAAGCAACGGGTTGGAGCATGTGGCATTGATAAAGGGAAACTTTGAAGCCGATGAGCCGGTGCTGGTGCGCGTACATTCATCCTGTGCGACTGGCGACATATTCGGGTCGAGACGGTGTGACTGTGGGGAACAGCTGCACCGTGCTATGCAGATAATAGAAAAGGAAGGTAAAGGTGCTGTCATTTACCTCATTCAGGAAGGACGTGGCATCGGGCTGATGGAGAAGATGAAGGCATACAAATTACAGGAAGAAGGCATGGACACGGTAGATGCCAATATCTGGTTAGGGCATCAGGCGGACGAGCGCGACTACGGAGTGGGGGCACAAATCCTGCGCGAGATAGGTATTCGTAAGATGCGCCTGCTGACTAATAATCCTGTGAAGCGTGTGGGGCTGGAAGCATACGGGTTGGAGATTGTGGAGAATGTGCCTATTGAAGTGATTCCCAACCCATACAACGAACGTTACCTCCACACCAAAAAAGAACGCATGGGACATACATTGCATTTTAACAAATAATACACGGATTTTATTATGGAAACGAACAATTTGGTAAGAACGTATGCATCGAAAGCCGCACAGGCAGCCTTGATGCGCAGCGTGTACACTTGGATGACACTGGCACTGGTTATTACAGGGTTGGTGTCCATGTATGTGGCAAAGTCGTACACGTTTCTCTCATTCATCGTTCAAAATACGATGGCTTTCTGGGGACTGCTGATAGCCGAACTGGCATTGGTATGGTATCTTTCGGCACGTATTCACCGGATTGCGTTCAGCACGGCGACTATCCTCTTTATCACGTATTCCGTATTGAACGGCATAGTGCTCTCATTCATCTTTATGGTTTATACCGCAAGTTCCATTGCTACCGCCTTTTTTGTGACTGCCGGCACTTTTGCCGTCATGGCGGTATATGGGTATGCAACGAAAAC
Source organism: uncultured Phocaeicola sp. (assembly GCA_964488405.1). Taxonomy (GTDB): domain Bacteria; phylum Bacteroidota; class Bacteroidia; order Bacteroidales; family Bacteroidaceae; genus Phocaeicola. The sequence goes on along the minus strand of CAZAUU010000034.1, from coordinate 19,963 downwards.
GGACTTGACCCGTATCGGGAATATCTGCCTCATGGCACTGGTCGGATTAATTATTGCCATGCTGGTGAACCTTTTCTTGCACAACCAGATGATGAATCTTGTCATTTCTGCCCTTGGTGTCTTGATTTTTGTGGGGCTGACCGCTTACGACTCACAAAAAATCAAAAGATTGTTATCCTCTGATGAAATTGAGGTAAACGAGACTACGCAGAAGATTGCGCTGATGGGGTCCATGATGTTGTACCTTGACTTCGTCAATCTTTTTTTGTATCTCCTGCGTTTCATGGGTGACAGAAAATAAGAATATTATACCACATTAACTTCAATAAATATGAACCAACTTTCAAACCGTTTGAGTAGCTTATCGCCTTCTGCCACGCTTGCCATGTCGCAAAAAAGTGGTGAACTCAAGGCGCAAGGTGTCGATGTGATTAATTTAAGTGTCGGGGAGCCCGACTTCAATACCCCTGACCATATCAAGGAAGCGGCCAAAAAAGCCATTGATGAAAACTATTCACGCTATTCGCCCGTGGCGGGGTATCCCGCATTGCGGAATGCCATTGTGGAAAAACTGAAAAAGGAGAACGGTCTGGATTATACGGCCGCTCAAATCAGTTGTGCGAACGGTGCCAAGCAATCGGTGTGCAATACAATCCTTGCTTTGGTGAACAAGGGGGATGAGGTCATCGTGCCGGCACCATATTGGGTAAGTTATCCTGAAATGGTCAAACTGGCCGAAGGCACTCCGGTCATTGTACGTGCGGGAATCGATCAGGACTTCAAGATTACTCCGGCACAGCTGGAGGCTGCCATTACATCGAAAACACGTGCCTTGATTTTATGTTCGCCATCGAACCCGACAGGCTCTGTATATACCCGCGAAGAACTTGCAGGATTGGCTGCTGTGCTGGCTAAACACAAGCAGGTCATCACGATTGCCGATGAGATTTACGAACACATCAACTACATCGGCCGCCACGAGAGCATTGCACAGTTTGCCGAGGTAAGGGATCGTGTGGTTATTGTGAATGGAGTGTCCAAGGCGTATGCCATGACCGGCTGGCGTATCGGTTTCATCGCTGCTCCTGAATGGATTGTGAAGGGGGTGAACAAACTTCAGGGACAATACACCTCTGGCCCCTGTTCCGTATCGCAGAAAGCTGCAGAGGCCGCCTATACCGGACCGCAGGAACCGGTGGAAGAAATGCGCCGGGCTTTTGAACGCCGCCGCGACCTGATTGTGAAACTGGCAAAGGATATTCCGGGTTTTGAAGTAAATGTGCCGCAGGGTGCTTTTTACCTCTTCCCGAAATGCGATTCGTTTTTTGGAAAGAAAGACGGCGACCGTGTGATCAACACCTCCGAAGACTTGGCGATGTACCTGCTCGAAGTCGGCCATGTGGCATGTGTGGGAGGGACTTCATTCGGTGCTCCGGAGTGTATCCGCATGAGCTACGCTACTTCCGACGAAAATATCGTGGAGGCTATGCGCCGCGTCCGGGAAACATTGGCACGTCTGAAGTGAAAGATACCACACTGCTTGGCAGCGGAAACTCCTGTCTGTATGGACGGGTAGGACGTATGGCAGGAGAAAAATAGGAGTGAGGTATAAAGTCGTTAATTTTTATATATGAGTATGGAGCTAAAAGGGGAAGTACATTATGTAGGTGTGAACGACCGCTCGAAAGCATTGTTTGAAAATTTGTGGCCGTTACCGTATGGGGTGTCTTATAATTCGTATTTGATTGCTGATGATGAGATGGTCGCTTTGGTCGATACGGTCGATGTCGCTTTTTTCGAGGTGTATCTGAAGAAAATCCGTTCCGTAATCGGCGACCGTAAAATAGATTATCTGATCATTAACCACATGGAACCGGATCATTCGGGTTCCATCTCATTGATAAAGAAGTATTATCCGGACATTGTCCTGGTAGGCAACAAAAAAACCTTCGACATGGCGGAAGGTTACTACGGTGTAGGAGGCGACCGCTATTGTGTGGTGGACGGTGATTTCCTGAAGTTGGGGCATCACAACCTGCGTTTTTATCTGATTCCTATGGTGCATTGGCCCGAAACGATGGTGACGTTTGACGAGACGGAAGGTATCTTGTTTTCAGGAGATGCCTTCGGTTGCTTCGGCGCATTGAACGGGGGATGCATAGACAAGGATATCAATACAGAGATTTACGAGAACGAGATGCGCCGTTACTATTCGAATATCGTAGGCAAGTTTGGCAATCCGGTGCAAAAGGCATTGCAGAAGTGCAAGCAACTTGACATCAGGATGATTTGCCCTACGCATGGCCCCGTGTGGATGGAGCAGATTCAGCAGGTCGTGGACCTCTACGATCGCTTGAGCCGTTATGAAGGTGAGGAAGGGGTGGTCATCGCATACGGTACGATGTATGGCAATACGGAGGAAATGGCGGAAACGATAGCCGAAGAGTTGAGTGCACAGGGTATCCGTAACATTGTCCTGCACAATGTATCGAAAACCCCTCATTCGTTCATCCTGGCAGACGTGTTCCGATACAAGGGACTGATTGTGGGCTGTACCACGTACAACATGCACCTCTATCCCGAAATGGAAGCCCTGTTGGACAAGATTGCTTCCCGTGAGATGAAGAACCGGGTCATGGGGTATTTCGGGTCGTTCACATGGGCAAGTGCAGCCGTAAAGATATTGGCCGAATATGCCGGAAAACTGAAATTCGAAGTGGTAGGCAATCCGGTGGAAATGAAACAAAGCATGGGCGCGGATGCTTGCCGTCAGGCGAAAGAGCTCGCCGGGGCTATGGCAGACCGCCTGAAGGCCGACCGGAAATGACAGGCAAGAGCGTATGATACAGAAGTTGTACGACAAGCACAATGATCCCGATGTCTTGCAGCGTATCGTAAATATGCTGCAAGACGGGGGGATTATTATTTATCCTACCGACACGATGTATGCAATGGGATGTCACGCTCTGAAGGAACGTCCTATCGAGAAGATTTGCAGGCTGAAAAATCTGAATCCCAAGAAGAACAACTTGTCAATCATCTGTTACGACCTGAGTAATATCAGCGAATATGCACAGGTGGGCAACGCTACTTTCAAGCTGATGAAACGTAATCTGCCCGGTCCTTTCACATTTATCCTGAAAGCAGATAGCCGCTTGCCGAAAATCTTCCGCAACCGCAGGGAGGTGGGAATCCGTGTGCCCGATAATGCCATTATCCGTGAAATTTGCCGGTTGCTGGATGCTCCTGTCATGACCACAACTCTGCCGTTAGCCGAGGGGGAGGACATTGGCTATGTGACCGACCCTGAACTGATAGAGGAGAAGTTCGGCGGGGATGTGGATTTGGTTATAGACGGGGGGATAGGTGGCATTGAGCCTTCTACTGTAATAAATTGCTATGATGACATTCCCGATATTATCCGCCAGGGTAAAGGGAAACTGAAAGACTGATCTCTGATAAAAGCCGGCTTTCTGCTGTCAATGGGTCCTCGGGCGGATTGTCAGACAAAAAAATGTAGAACCCGTTTAAATAAATGTCTTATGTATTTGTCAACGTTATTATTTGGTATGCAATTGCTGGCAGCTGGTGCAGAAAAAAGCCGTGTCGATGTGGTGCAATTGCTGGAGAAACTGCAGAATTGGGGTATCGAGGTTGGGAAAAATATATTGGCGGCCCTGGTTATCTTTGTTGTGGGACGCTTTGTTATCAGGCAAATCAATCGCCTGTTTATGAAGATATTGGTTGGACGTAAGCTGGAGACCAGTGTCCGTACTTTCTTGGGCAGCCTTGTCAGTCTGCTGTTGAACTTGGTTCTTGCTTTTGCCATTATCAGCAAGCTGGGGATAGAGACCACCAGTCTGGCGGCACTGTTGGCATCTGCAGGTGTTGCTGTCGGCATGGCGTTGTCCGGTAATCTGTCTAACTTTGCCGGGGGACTGATTATTTTAGTATTCAAGCCGTTCAAGGTAGGTGATTATATTGACGGGCAGGGAGAAAGCGGAACGGTAAAGGAAATACAGATATTTCATACAATCTTGGTCACGTCGGACAATCGGATTGTTTATATTCCCAACGGCACGTTGAGCAGTAATGCGGTCACCAATTACAGCAGGCAGGAGACGCGCCGTGCAGAATGGGTGTTTGGAGTAGAATATGGGGAGGATTTCGATCGGGTGAAAGCTGTACTGCAGCGTATCATCGATGCCGACCCGCGCATCTTGAAGGATCCTGCCCCGGTGATTGTCTTGGGAGCCTTGTCTGCAAGTAGTGTGGACGTCACCGTACGTGCATGGACCAAGGCGGCTGATTATTGGGATGTATATTTCGGCATGAACAGGACTGTGTATGCCACCTTTAATAAGGAAGGTATAGGTTTCCCGTATCCCCAGCTTACGGTGCATCAGGCAAATCGGGATTGACATTTAAAATGGTTATATAATGGATGGTTTAACATGGGATTTTGCCTTGCGGTTGTTTTTAGCCGGCATGATGGGGGTACTGATTGGTCTGGAGCGTGAATACCGTGCCAAGGAAGCAGGCTATCGTACCCACTTTCTCGTGGCAGTGGGCAGTGCGATGATGATGATTGTGTCCCAATACGGTTTCTTCGACGTGCTCAAACCCGATTTAGTGCGGTTGGATCCCAGCCGTATTGCAGCCCAGGTGGTAAGTGGTATCGGTTTTATCGGTGCAGGAACCATTATTCTGCAGAAACAGATAGTGAGGGGGCTTACTACGGCGGCAGGTATCTGGGCTACGTCAGGGATTGGGTTGGCTATCGGTGCAGGCATGTACACCATAGGTATTGTCGGTACGATTCTTGTGTTGCTGGGGCTGGAGATGTTGAGCTTCTTTTTCAAAAGTCTGGGCCTTCGTAATCTGATTGTGGAGTTTTCTACGCACGACATGGAAATACTGAAGCGTGTGTCTGCCACTTTCCATTCGAAAGATTACATTATCGTGTCGTACGAAATGTCGGAATCCTATGTCAATGGTATTCCTGTTTATAATGTAAGTATGGTGATTAAGGCGAAACGGATGAACGAAGAAGGGTTGTTGCTGATGTTTATTCAGGATTTTCCCGATGTCACGGTCAATAAAATAATGTAAATGAAGAATGAAGGGTTGCCCGTCAGGAGGATTCTTCATTCTTCATTTTACTCTCATCCGATGTAGACATTCACTGTCAAGAATATCTTGTCATCCTCGTTATTCATATCAAAGTCGATTTTGTCTTCGCGTGCCAGCCAGCCTATCGCTGCATTCAAATCCCTGTCCGATAATCCTGTGGCAGCTTTTAATTCATCATATTCCCAATGTCTGTTGTCTTTCAACCTGTTCCAGACAAGTCCTGCGTTTTCGCCAATTTGAATCTTGTTCATCGTTATTCTTAGTTTAGGTTTGGAAGTAAAGCTGTTTTTAATGTATATGACAAAGTAAACAAAATTATTGTAAACAATCAACTTTTTCCCGGAAAAAGGCAGAGTCAACCAGTCTGCCAATGCCAGCAATTTGATGTTTCCCTCTGTCACGGTCTGAATGTTTTTAGTTTCCGATATGCGAAAAGCCGTTACTTCTCCCGGCGGGAAGGGTAACGGCTTGGGCAGTCTGTTAAGGCGAAAGGAATCTTACAGGCAGCCTTTGCTGGAAGGGATTTCGTAATGGTAGATATCCCTGCGGATGGCCATTCTGACGCTCCGGGCGAATGCCTTGAAGATGCCTTCTATCTTGTGGTGTTCGTTTTCGCCTTCGGCATGGATGTTGAGATTCATGTGTGCGGCATCACTCAGCGATTTGAAGAAGTGCAGGAACATCTCGGTGGGCATGTCGCCTATCTTTTCGCGTTTGAATTGGGCATCCCATACCAGCCACGGGCGTCCTCCGAAGTCGAGTGCCACGCGGCACAGGCAGTCGTCCATGGGCAGGCAATAGCCGTAGCGTTCGATCCCCCGTTTATTGCCTAATGCGTGGTACAGGCATTCGCCCAGGACAATGGCGGTGTCTTCGATGGTGTGGTGCCCGTCGACGTTGAGGTCTCCTTGGGCATGTATTGTGAGGTCGATGCCTCCGTGTCTGCCTATTTGCTCCAGCATGTGGTCGAAGAAGCCCAATCCGGTACGGATGTCGCACGTCCCGTTTCCATCCAGGTTGAGTCGGATGTAGATGTCCGTTTCTTTTGTGGTGCGCCTTGTTTCAGCCGTCCGTTCCCCGGCAAAGAGGAATTCTGCCACACGGTCCCAGTCTGTTGTGGCGAGCACGCATGTGCCCTCCAGCCCGGTGCCTTTCAGTATGGTCGTATCGGGCCGGATGAGGATGGCTTTGCATCCTAAGTTGTGTGCCAGTTCCACGTCTGTGGGGCGGTCGCCTATTACAAAGCTTCCAGGAAGGTCATAGTCCCCATTGTTTATGTAAGGGGTAAGCATACCCGTATGTGGCTTGCGGGTGGGGGCATTGTCTTCGGGAAAGGAGCGGTCGATACAGATACGGTCGAAGGTGACCCCTTCGTTTTCGAAAGCATGGAGGATAAACCTGTGCACGGGCCAGAAGGTGTCTTCAGGGAAAGACGGGGTTCCTAATCCGTCCTGGTTGGTCACCATGACAAATTCGAAGTCGAGCCTGTGGCGGATGAAGTTCAGGTTGCGGAATACTTTGGGGCGGAACTCCAGCTTCCCGAAGGAATCAAGTTGAAAGTCGGTGGGCGGTTCGGTGACGAGTGTCCCATCGCGGTCGATGAACAGAACTTTTTTTTTCATGGGGATTGGCGTTAGTTATATTCTTTCAGTGCTTCCAGGAGGGTGTCGTTTTCAGGGCGCGTGCCGACGGTGATGCGCAGGCAGTCTTCGCACAGGGCGACGTTCGAGCGGTTGCGTACGATGATGCCCCGGTCTACTAGGTAGCTGTAGATGCGCCCGGCATCGGTCATACGCGCCAGGAAAAAGTTGGCGTCAGTAGGGAATACGTGTTTGCAGCATGCCAGTTCCCCGAAAGCGTGCATCAGCCTTCTGCGTTCTTCCAGTAGGGAAGTCACCCACTGTTGTACCTTGTAGCGCTTCTGCATCATCCGGATAGCTTCCTGTTGGGTGAGCCGGTTGATGTTGTACGGATATTTTATCTTTGTCAGGATTCCGATAATGTCGGGCGAGGCGAATGCCATGCCCAGCCGGATAGCCGCACATCCCCATGCTTTCGAGAAAGTCTGCAGGATTACGAGGTTGGGGTATTCGTCTATCAGGCTACTGAACGAGGGTTGGCCTGAGAAATCCGCGTATGCTTCATCAATGATGACAATACCCTGGAACGTGTTGAGCAGGATTATTATTTCTTTGGGGTCGAGGTTGTTTCCCGTAGGGTTGTTGGGCGAGCAAAGGAAGATCAGCTTGGTCTTGTCGTCCGAAGCCCGCATCAGTTCTTCGGCTTTGAACTGGAATTTCCCGTCAAGCAATACTTTGCGGTATTCCACGTCATTGATGTCGGCGCATACCTGGTACATCCCGTAAGTGGGATGGATAGCTACCACGTTGTCGATGCCCGGACGGCAAAAGGCACGATAAACAAGGTCGATTGCCTCATCGCTTCCATTCCCTAAAAAAATCTGTTCGGTTTTCACCTGCTTTACCGGTGCTATCAATGCTTTCAGCTCACGCTGGAGCGGGTCGGGATAACGGTTGTTAGGGACGTTGTACGGGTTCTCGTTGGCATCGAGGAACACCGAAGCGTCTTTCCCATTATATTCATCGCGGGCCGAAGAATAAGGTTTCAGTTCCCATATATTCGGCCGTGTCAGTTCTTTCAAAGGCTTCATGTTGTTGCTTTTATAATATGTGGATATCCCTGTTTGTATATGTTATTCTAACCGTACAGTCACGGCATTCCTGTGTGCATCTAAATGTTCGTTTTCCGCCATGACCTGAATGATGGGACCTAATGCCCGGATGCCTTCACGGGTGATTTCCTGGAAGGTGATTTTGCGGATAAAACTGTCTACCCCCACACCGCTATAGGCTTTGGCATATCCGTTGGTGGGAAGTGTGTGGTTTGTGCCTGAGGCATAATCGCCGGCACTCTCCGGAGTATATGCTCCCAGAAATACCGATCCGGCATTCGTGATGAGTCCCGCCATGTCGGCATAGTCTCGGGTTTCAATTATCAGGTGCTCGGGTGCATATTCGTTCACCATTCCGATGGCTTCATCCATGTCTTTTACTAATATCAGTTTGCTGGATTCGAGGGATTGCCTTGCCAGTTCCTTGCGTGGAAGAAGGGCTAACTGGCGTTCCACTTCCGCCTGCACTCGGGATAGCAGTTGCCCGGATGTCGTTATCAGTACGACCTGGCTGTCGGTGCCGTGTTCCGCTTGCGACAAGAGATCGGCTGCCACGTATACGGGATTGGCAGAATCATCGGCAAGTACCGCCACTTCCGATGGGCCTGCGGGCATGTCAATGGCAACGTCACGCAGGGATACCTGTTGCTTGGCTGCCGTTACATATTGGTTACCCGGTCCGAATATCTTGTATACCCTGGGTATGCTTTCCGTTCCGTATGCCATGGCACCGATTGCCTGTACTCCTCCCGCCTTGAATACTTTCTTCACTCCGGCGGCACGTGCGGCGTAGAGGATTGCCGGATGTATTTCTCCTTGGGGACCGGGAGGTGTGCAAAGCACGATTTCCTTGCAGCCTGCTATCTGTGCCGGGGTGGCAAGCATCAATACAGTCGAAAACAAAGGTGCCGTTCCTCCCGGCACGTACAGACCTACCTTCTCTATGGCAACGGCTTTCTGCCAGCATGTTACGCCCGGTTGGGTCTCTATTTTCCGGCTTACGAATTTTTGTGCGGCATGGAAGGTGCGGATGTTTTTCAACGCCGCCAGGATGGCTTCCTTCAGCCCGGAGTCTATCCGGGCTTCGGCTTCGTCAAATTCTTCTTCCGTCACACAGAGGGAGGTGAGCCGCACCTTGTCGAATTTCTCTTCGTATGCGATGACGGCCCGGTCTCCTCCGGTGCGTACCGTATGCAGTATTTCGTTTACGCTCTCTTGAATGTTTTCGGTACGGAGTGCCGAGCGTTTCAGCAATTCTTCCCATTCGGCGCGTGCGGGATAGCGGATAATATTCATCTCAGTTTCGTATTGGATAGGGTTATACAATCATTTTCTCTATAGGAAGCACCAAAATGCCTTGTGCTCCCATTGCCTTCAGCTTGCCGATAATTTCCCAGAAGCACTCTTGGTCAAGCACGGTATGCACACTGCTCCATCCTTCGGTGGCAAGGGGCATGACCGTAGGGCTCTTGATACCTGGAAGCACTTTGATGATGTCCTGCACTTTTTCGGTGGGAGCGTTCATCAGCACGTACTTTTTGTCTTCGGCCGCCTTAACCGAATTGATGCGGAAGAGCAACTCGCGGAGGATTTCCTTTTTTTCGGGCGACAGGTCCGGGTTGCCTATCAGCAAAGCCTCGCTTTCCATTACCACTTCCACTTCTTTCAGGTTGTTGCTGGTGAGGGTGGAACCGGAGCTTACGATATCGAATATGGCATCTGCCAGCCCGATACCCGGCGCTATTTCAACCGAACCGGTAATGACATGGATATCTGCCCGGATACCATTCTGATTCAGATAGTCCCGGAGGATGCCGGGATAGGAGGTGGCTATTTTTTTCCCGTTGAACCAGGACACGTCCTCGTACGGCTCTTCCCTGTGGATGGCAAGCGAAAGGCGGCACCGGCTGAATCCCAGTCGATAGATGATGTCGGCTTTTTCCTTTTTTTCCACAAACTCATTCTCGCCCACGATACCCACGTCTGCCACTCCGCTGGCAATGGTTTGCGGGATGTCATCATCGCGCAGGAAGAGGATTTCAACGGGGAAATTGCCCGCTTGTGTGAGCAAAGTGCGTTTGGATGTGGAAATTTTGATGTCCGCTTCAGAAAGCAGTGCCATGGTATCATCAAACAGGCGGCCTTTGGATTGTACAGCGATTCTTAACATATTCTTTACGTTTTATGGGTTATCAGCAAAAAAAAGAGGCTTGCCGTGATAACGGTAAGCCTCTTTATCCTATTTTGATTAATCATAATTGCACAAACTTCCGGCCTACCGTAGATTACGTCAGGTAATGATGGTGGCGGTGTGTGGTATGATTTCTCAATTTTTAATCTCCTTCTATAATAATGCTGCAAATGTAAACTGTTTGTCCGTATTATCCAAATAATTATTATGGAAAGTTTGTTTTTGCGTTCAGTTTCACAGTTTCATTGTGTCCCTTCAGGGTAGAAGTCGGCATCCGTCCTTCCTTCACGGGTGCTATTGAGCACTAATTGTGCCAAGTCGAAGAACGGCTTTTCTTGTTTGCTGAAGAGCCTCCGCCGCGTAGATTCCATGCCTTCGGGATTGTTGATGGCGCCCCATATCAAATATGCAATCGCCTTGTTCTGCTGGTTTAGATGGAAATGGCAGTTGGCGATAAAGAAGCAGTATTCCTTCTTGTTGTCCGGATAGTCGTGCTCAAGTTGCTTGTATTGTGCCAGTGCTTCTTCGTAATAGCCGGCACGCTGGTAGCTTGCGGCAATGACGGAACGCAACTTTTTATCATCAAAGCAGTATCTCCGGGCGTATTCAAAAAGCTCCTCCGCTTCTTCCTTCTTTTTCTCCAGCAAGAGCAATTCCCCGTTCAGCAGGTAGAGGCGGTAGTCATGCTCGTTGTAAGCCAGGCCCCTGTCTATGCTTATGAAAGCCTCGTCCTGGTTGCCAAGGGCAAGGAATGAAATGGTACGTTTGTAATAGATTTCACTCCAGTTCACTTGGCTGGAAGATGTCCGGTAGGTGTCAATCAGTTTGTCGGAATATTCTATTACTTTCCGGAAGTCGCGCATGTCGTAATACATGTAGACTAGCAGATTCCAGATGGAGTCTTTCTCTTTGGAAAGCGCTTCGACATGATTATAGCACTTGATTGCTTCGTCCATTTCTCCCTGCGTCATATACCAGTCTGCCTTCAGTGCCCAGCTTGTCAAGTTGTTCTCATCGATTGCCAGGGCATACTCAATGGCTTCCAAAGCCTTGTCCATTTGTTCCAGTTGCATGTGGCAATCTGCCAGGTTCTGCCACTGTTCTACGCTATAGGGGTCATCGTCCAGCAGGATGTTGAATAGGCGGGCGGCTTCGTCCATATTGCCCGATTCATATTGGTAGGTTGCCATCAGTTCGGTGGCTGCCAGGTCATCGGGATCCAATTCCATCGCGTCCAGGATCCATGGATAGGCCATGTCCTTTTCCCGGTAGTCCATGCATATTTGGGCAATGTCGAGCGCTGTGTCTATATCCGGATTTTCCTGATAGAGCTTTCCGAATATCTTGTGCGATTCATAGCGGCGTCCCTCAGACAGATGCCATTCCGCATACAACAGCTGTACTTCGTAGTCGGTTTGGTCGGGCATTGCATGGAGCAGCATTTCGGCCTCCTTGGATTTCCCCTGGCTTATCAGGTTGTGGCATTTGTAGATTTGTATGTCCAAGTTTTCCGGATACAGGGTGAGAGCATAGTCGATGACCTCATCCGATACCTGAATATCCCCCTGGTCTGCATAATATTCGGCAATAAGGGTCAGTTCATGAGGTTCGAAATAGACATGTACACCCGTGCGTCTCATTTCCTGGTATCTGGCAAGCGCCTCTTTGAACTCCGGGCGGCTGAAATTTGAAGAAACTTCGTCTTTCATAATGTGGATATTTTGGTTCTTATTATAATATTTATGTTCGCGTGCGAACCTTATAATTTATTTATGACTGATTTTGCTCCACGTGTCTTTCAGGGATACGGTGCGGTTGAAAATCAAATGTCCGGGAGTTGAATCCTTGTCCGGTGTGAAATATCCGATTCGCTGGAACTGCAAGTAATCAAGTGGTTTGGCATCGGCAAGGAACTTTTCCACGTAACATTCCTTTAAGACTTTCAACGAATCCGGATTGATGAGTTCCTGCATGCCCTCCAATGCCGTACAATTCTTCTCCTCACGTAAGGCGGTTAAGGCATCGCGTGGGTTTTCCACTTTCCACAGACGGTCGTACAGGCGCACTTCCGCTTTCAGGCAGTGGTTGCAGCTCACCCAGTGCAAGGTCCCTTTCACTTTTCGGTTGGCTTCGGGCATGCCGCTCTTTGTGTCAGGGTCGTATTCGGCATACACTTCCACTACGTTCCCCTTCTCGTCTTTCTTGCATCCGGTGCACCGCACGATATAGGCGTTTTTCAAACGCACTTCCTGTCCCGGGGTCATGCGGAAGTATTTTTTCGGCGCGTCTTCCATGAAGTCTTCCCGTTCTATCCAGAGCTCCCGGCCGAATTCAATAAGGTGTGTGCCCGAATCAGGGTTTTCCGGATTGTTGATGGCCTCCATTTCCTCTACCTGTCCTTCGGGATAATTGGTCAGGATGAGCTTCACCGGATTCAGCACGGCGGACACCCGTGTGGAGCGTGCGTTCAGGTCTTCACGTACGGCACTTTCCAGCAGAGCAAAGTCGTTCAGTGCATCGTAGGTAGTGTATCCGATTTTGTCTACGAACTTATGAATGGCTTCGGGCGAATATCCCCGGCGGCGGAATCCGCAGATTGTCGGCATACGGGGGTCGTCCCAGCCGTTTACCAGCCCTTCTTTTACCAGGATGAGCAGGTTGCGTTTGCTCATCAGCGTATAGCTCAGGTTCAACTTGTTGAACTCGTATTGGCGTGGGCGGTTGTCGTCCAGGTCCTTTCCTTCCTTTACCCAGTCTACAAACAGGTCGTATAGTGGGCGATGAACCACGAATTCCAGCGTGCAGAGCGAGTGGGTCACTCCTTCGAAAAAGTCGCTTTGTCCGTGTGCAAAGTCATACATCGGGTAAACCTTCCAAGTGTCCCCGGTGCGATGGTGCGGGGTCTTTACCACACGGTAAATAATCGGGTCACGGAAGTGCATGTTCGGGTTTGCCATGTCAATCTTGGCACGAAGCACCATCTTGCCCTCTTCTATCTCTCCGCTGTTCATCTTCCGGAACAATTCCAGGCTTTCTTCTGCAGGGCGGTTGCGGTAAGGACTTTCCACACCGGGTTGGGTAGGCGTGCCTTTTTGTGCGGCAATCTCTTCCGAAGTCTGTTCGTCCACGTACGCCTTCCCTTCCTTGATCAGGCGTATGGCAAAGTCCCACAGTTGCTGGAAGTAATCGGAAGCATAGTATTCGTGCCCCCATTGGTATCCCAACCAGATGATATCTTCCTTGATTGCTTCCACGTATTCCACGTCTTCTTTGGTCGGGTTTGTGTCGTCGAAGCGCAGGTTGCATACGCCTCCATATTTTTTAGCGATACCGAAATCCATGCAGATGGCTTTGGCATGACCTATATGCAGGTATCCGTTGGGTTCGGGCGGGAACCGGGTCTGGATTCTCCCTCCGTTCTTTCCCTCTTTCAGATCTTTCTCTACAATTTGTTCTATGAAGTTCAGGCTTTTTTTGTCTGAACTTTCCTTTGTGCTCATTTCAGTCATAGCGTTATTTTGTTTTACTATCTGGATGCAAAAATAATGATTCTTTTGTGAATTACCTACATATAGTCAGGCTGAATTAAAGATGTGTCCATGCCCTTCTACTTCCGTATGCAGATGCGTGGATTGGCGCACTTGTGTGCGTCAGCCGGCAGGGATAGGGAGGCACTCTGCCCGCGGTGTGTTCCCATTGTGTGCTTTCGTTTTTTTGATATATTTTTCTTACCTTTATGGCGGCATAGCCGGGTAGGTCTGTAGCTTATGTTGAAATGGTATAAAAGTAAAAAATATGTTTAAAGACATGATTTTTTTTTTGCTTAGTTCGAAAAAAGGCTTCATCTTTGCAGCGTTATCCTGAAAACAATCTTTTTACCTTAAAAAAACTAATACCTATTGAAAACTTAAAAAAGCTTCTTTGTGAAAAGAGGCTTTTTTTATTGTTCTGTTTTTCGGCTTAAAAGAGGAAAATATTATTTTTGTATGGATTAAAAGTAAAATTATGGCACAACCGTTGGCAGAACGTATGCGTCCTAAAACATTGGACGACTATATAGGGCAGAAACATTTGGTGGGAGAAGGTGCGGTGTTGCGCCGTATGATTGATTCCGGCAAAATTTCTTCCTTTATCATGTGGGGACCTCCGGGAGTGGGCAAGACCACGCTGGCTCGAATTATCGCAAACCGCTTGGAGGCTCCTTTTTATACATTGAGTGCGGTGACTTCGGGGGTGAAGGATGTGCGCGATGTCATAGAAAAGGCGCGCGGAGGCCGTTTCTTCTCTTCGCAAAGTCCTATTCTTTTTATTGATGAGATACATCGTTTCAGCAAATCGCAACAGGATTCGCTTTTGGGCGCGGTGGAGGCGGGGGTGGTCACACTGATAGGTGCCACCACCGAGAATCCTTCGTTCGAGGTTATTCGTCCGTTGCTCTCGCGTTGTCAGCTTTATGTGCTGAATCCGTTGGATAGGGAGGACTTGCTGGCGTTGTTGCACCGTGCGTTACGGCAGGACACGGTGTTGGGGGAAAGGCAGGTGGATGTACAGGAGACAGATGCTATGCTGCGTTATGCAGGCGGGGATGCACGTAAGTTGCTGAACATTTTGGAACTGGTGGTGGAGGCGGGAGGTGACGGACCGGTGGTGATTAGTGACCGACAGGTTGTGGAATGCCTTCAGCAGAATCCGTTGGCGTATGACAAGGATGGGGAGATGCATTACGACATTATTTCGGCTTTCATCAAGTCCATCCGCGGAAGCGACCCTGATGGAGCGCTCTATTGGCTGGCCCGCATGGTGAAGGGAGGGGAAGACCCTGCCTTTATTGCCCGCCGCTTGGTCATATCCGCTTCCGAAGATATTGGGCTTGCCAATCCGAATGCCCTGCTGATTGCCAATGCGGCATTTGATGCCGTGATGAAAATCGGTTGGCCCGAAGGCAGGATTCCTTTGGCGGAAGCCACGGTCTATTTGGCTGCCAGTCCGAAAAGCAATTCGGCTTATGAAGGCATCAATGCGGCGCTTCAGGCCGTAGACGCAACAGGCAACCTGGCGGTACCGCTGCATTTGCGCAATGCCCCTACCAAACTGATGAAAGAGTTGGGATACGGGAAAGACTATAAATATGCCCATGATTATGAAGGCCATTTCGTGGAGCAGCAGTTTCTTCCGGACGGTGTGTGCGGCCGCCGCTTCTGGCACGCGCAGGAGAATGCAGCCGAGCAGAGGCTTCAGGAGCGCATGGAACAATTATGGGGGAACAGATTTAAAAAATAAGGGGCCATGAAAATAGTTGTCTTGGATGGATATACGTTGAATCCTGGCGAGCGGGAGTGGAAAGAACTGGAGGAATTGGGTGAGGTGGACGTACACGACCGGACATTGCCCTTGGATGTAATCCGTCGGGCGCAGGATGCGGATGTCGTGTTGACAAACAAGGTCGTTCTGGATCGTTTTGTGTTGGACCATCTGCCTGTGCTGAAATACATAGGCGTATTGGCTACAGGCTACAATGTGGTAGACCTCGATGCCGCTTTTGCCAGGGGTATTGTGGTCACCAACATCCCTTCATACAGTACCCGGTCGGTCGTGCAGATGGCGTTTGCTCACATCCTAAATATCACTATGCGCGTAGGGCATTATGCACACGAGGTGCATAACGGTGTATGGAGTGCCCAGGCTGATTTCTCTTACCGTAACACGCCTTTGCTCGAATTGGCCGGTAAACGCATCGGAGTCGTGGGCTTCGGGCATATCGGGCGCGAAATGGCGAAAGTGGCAAGTGCTTTTGGAATGCAGGTGGTGGTCTGTCCGCACCGCGAAGATACATGCTTGCCCAAGGAATATGGCAAGGTGAAGTTGAACGAGTTGTTTTCCACTTGTGATATTGTGAGTCTGCATTGCCCGTTGACGGAGGAAACGAGGGAGATGGTCAATTCGTTCCGCCTCTCATTGATGAAGCAGGGTTCCATCCTTATTAATACCAGCCGTGGGGGGCTGATTGACGAGAAAGCGTTGGAGCAGGCTTTGTTGGACGGCAAGTTGCTGGGTGCGGGTCTTGATGTACTTTCTTCCGAACCTCCTTCGCCGGGAAATCCGTTGCTGAAGCTGCGTAATTGTTTCATTACTCCGCACATAGCTTGGGCTACAAACGAAGCTCGCGCCCGGTTGATGGCCATAGCGGTGGACAATATCCGGGCATGGATGAACGGGAAGCCTGTGAATAATGTACTTGAAAATTACAGGCCGTGATGCAAGGGACAGATGCTTGCAGGAGTTCCCGTATTCGTGACTTCCTTTGGGAAAAGAACCTTTGGAATAGAAGAAAAGGGTGAAAATGATAAATTTCTTGTGAAAAAGAACGCTTGTATGTGTTTTTTGCATATATTTGTCGTAATAATACGGACTTTTTTTAAAATTGGGTATTAATTTAAAAGCAAAAGAATTATGTTAAAAGAGAGTGCAGGTGTTATCGCTGGACAAATCTGGAAAGCACTGGATGAAAATGAAAACGGAATGACTCAAAAGGAGTTGAAGAAAGCTGCAAAACTGAAAACGGACAAGGATTTGTTTTTAGGTCTGGGTTGGTTATTGAGGGAAGACAAGATTGAAGCAACGGAAGTGGAAGGCGGATGGTCTTTCAAATTGAAATAAGTAGAATCTTGGAATGAATAGATAAACGCGTTGAAATGCCTGTAGAGGTATGTTCAACGCGTTTGTATTTCCTGTCGCAGTACGTGGTTATCCGATGTAAAGACTCAATTCGATGTATAATACCGGCTTGTGCTGGTTCTCCCCTTCTTCAAACTGGATTTTCCCTTCACGTGCCAGCCATCCGATGGCTGCATTGAGCTCACGATCCCTCAGGCCTGTGGCTTTTTTCAGTTCTTGATATTCCCATTTCCTGTTGTCACCGTCGAGCAATCTCCAGACGATACCTGCGCTTTCGCCAATACTTTGCATATTCATAATAATATATTTTTGGGTTAAAAGAGTCTGTTTCTCATGTTATAGAAAGGCAGATTGGGCAATCTGTCTTCCTGTAAACCTCTTACAAATATAATTGAAATCAGGACGAAATCCAATTTTTTTTTTTGTAATTTAGCGGTACCTGAACGTATATTTTAAACTTAAACGAAAAACTATGAGAAAGTATTTGGCAGAAATGATCGGGACCATGATCTTGGTTCTTATGGGATGCGGAAGTGCTGTCTTTGCCGGGAATGCTGCCGGTGGGGTAGGTGCCGGTGTGGGCACTCTTGGGGTTGCTTTCGCTTTTGGTCTATCAGTGATTGCCATGGCGTATACCATAGGCAATATTTCGGGTTGTCATATTAATCCGGCCATTACGCTGGGCGTGTGGATGTCGGGGCGCATGAGTAGCCGCGATGCCTTGATGTATATGGTATTCCAGGTTATCGGCGGCATCATAGGTTCACTGGTTCTGGTACTGCTTGTATCAACAGGAGGGCATGGAGGCCCTACTTTATCCGGATCCAATTCTTTCGATTCGGGAGAAACGGCGCAGGCGTTCATCGCCGAGTCCGTATTTACCTTTATCTTCGTGCTGGTGGTGTTGGGAACCACTGATGAAAAGAAAGGTGCGGGCAAGTTGGCCGGACTTGCCATTGGGTTGACTTTGGTGCTCATCCATATCGTTTGTATTCCGATTACCGGCACCTCGGTAAATCCGGCACGCAGTATCGGTCCAGCTTTGGTGGAAGGAGGCCAGGCGTTGAGCCAACTGTGGCTTTTCATCGTAGCCCCGTTTGTGGGTGCAGCTTTCAGTTCGTTGGTATGGAAGGCTGTCGGTAACGGAAACCATACGGCGGAAGGTTAAGCTGTTTCAAATTCTTGATAAAAGACGGTCTGGGGATAGAGGCGGTTCTGAAAAGCCGTGGGCGATGAAACCTGCTGCTTCTCCCGAGGCTGTAATACTGCGATTGCCAATGGGAATAATAGTGTTGGCAATCGCAGTCATTTCTATTGGCGGGCAGTAATGTTGTCTTTTGAAACCGGATGAAGATGTCAATGCCAAGGGATTAAGGTATGTGATTCCGTAATTTGGGTATCGTCTTTTTGAGGGTTTGTCGTATTTTTGTTTTATCGATAAAATAAAAGGCTATGGAATATGTCAAGTTGAGTAATGGCATTAAGATGCCGGTTCTGGGTTATGGGGTATATCAGATTCCCCCTTCAGAATGTGAACGTTGTGTGGCGGATGCTCTCGGCGTGGGTTACCGCATGGTAGATACGGCACAGGCGTACGCCAATGAAGAAGGTGTGGGCAATGCAGTGAAAAAGAGTGGTATTCCGCGCGATGAACTGTTTTTGGTGACGAAAGTGTGGATTTCGAATGCCGGATATGAGAAGGCGAAGGTTTCCATTGACGAATCCTTGCGTAAACTCCGCACTGATTACATTGACCTGTTGCTTGTACACCAACCGTTCAGTGATTATTACGGTACTTACCGGGCTATGGAAGAAGCCTACCGTGCAGGCAAGTTGCGGGCTGTCGGCGTGAGCAATTTCTATCCGGACCGCTTGATAGACATTGCCGAATTTAGTGAAATACCGCCTATGGTCAACCAAGTGGAAACCCATGCGTTCAACCAACAGACGGAAGCGCAGAAAATCATGCAGGAATATGGTACGCAAATCATGTCATGGGGACCGTTTGCCGAAGGACGCAACAATTTCTTCGAAAATGAGATGCTCGTAGCCATTGGTGCGAAATACGGGAAGAATGTGCCGCAAGTGGCTTTGCGTTTTTTGATACAACGCGGTGTGGTGGTAATACCGAAGTCGGTACACAAGGAACGTATGGCACAGAACTTCGATGTATTCGACTTCACCTTGTCGGATGAGGACATGCAGGCCATCTGCAGCCTCGATTTGGGGCACAGCCTTTTCTTTTCCCACTATGATCCGGCAATTGTGAAATGGTTTGCGCAATACACAAAGGGCAATGGCCAGGCCGGCAAAGGGTAGCGGACTTGGTTTTCCCGATGGTTTTGCTTAAATTTGCGGGCATTAAAAAGGGAAAGCCATGCATACAAGAGAAGAAAAGACAGAAGCGTTCGGGCGGTTGCTCGATGTGCTGGACGAGTTGCGTGTAAAATGTCCGTGGGATCGGAAGCAGACCAATGAAAGCCTGCGTCCCAATACGATAGAAGAAGTGTACGAATTGTGTGACGCCTTGATGAAAAAGGACGAAAAAAATATATGTAAGGAGTTGGGCGATGTGTTGCTCCATGTGGTATTCTATGCAAAGATAGGCAGTGAAACGGGAAAATTCGACATCAAAGACGTGTGCGACTGCTTGTGTGACAAGCTGATATTCCGTCATCCGCATGTGTTCGGCAATGTGAAGGCGGAAACCGCCCGGCAGGTTTCTGAAAATTGGGAGCAAATCAAGCTGAAGGAGAAAGACGGTAACCAGTCGGTATTGAGCGGGGTGCCCGAGGCACTTCCTTCACTCATCAAAGCCTATCGCATACAGGATAAGGTGCGTAATATCGGTTTCGATTGGGAGGACCGTGAGCAGGTGTGGGAGAAGGTAAAGGAAGAAATCGCCGAGTTCGAGTCCGAGGTCGCCACAATGGATCGGGACAAGGCTGAAGCCGAGTTCGGTGACGTTCTGTTCAGCTTGATTAATGCCGCCCGCCTTTACAAAATAAACCCTGATAATGCCTTGGAGCGTACCAACCACAAGTTTATCCGCCGTTTCAATTATTTGGAGGAACATACCCTGAAAGTTGGCAGGAAATTGTCGGATATGACACTGGCAGAGATGGATGCCATTTGGGAAGAGGCAAAACGGGAAGAAGCAGTAGGATAAACGGTAAGGAAGGCGGGACGGTATTTTCCTGCCTTCTTTATTTTAGGAAAAACAGAGGATGTAAATTAAACTGTGTCAGCAAAGAATAAAATATTAACTTTGG